>CAYGOR010000011.1:0-21222 GCA_964351635.1 uncultured Candidatus Saccharibacteria bacterium | reverse complement strand
AGTGCAGAACCTTGTTGAGGTAACAGTCCCGATTATGGGCAACAGCGACACAGATTTGACCTATGCCTTGGTGGAGCAGCCGATGAGTCCTGAGGACGGAGTTTTTGATTTCGATACCAAGTATATGAATCAAGGTAAAGGCGGAAAGAAGAAGGGTGGCAAAACGGCTGGAGCCCAAGGCTACAGCAAATTACCTGCTGATATATCTGAGGAACTCATGAAAGAGTCGAAAAGAGTTGCGGGTGCTATTTATAGATCAGTCGGCTGTGAAGGTATAGCTCGAATAGATTTGTTGATAGATAAGAAATCAAAAAGGGTTTACTTCAATGAAATAAATCCTTTGCCAGGAAGTCTGTATAGTCATAACTGGCGAGCAAGCGGCGTCTCTAACATTGATCTAGTGCAGCAGTTAGTTGATTTGGCCGAATCAAGGGCAGCGCGCAAAAATAAGCTGAATACCACTTTCGCAACAAATTTCTTAAAACAGTTTTAGGTACTGTGCTCACTTAAGTAGTCCCTGCGGGATGACAGTAGCTAATAGGTAATTAAATCGAGCACGTGTTGCAAGACTATTATTCAATATGGTGTAGGTTAACGCTTTTGTTTTAAGAAAGTTCCAAATGTAAAATAAATGCATGGTAAGTGAATATAATCCAAATATACCCATTACGTCTGTAGTAAGTGATGGAATTGAACAGCACGAGGTAACTTTAGAGAATCAGAACATCTATGTAGGTGATTTTAAGCTTGCCGAGCTAGCACAGCCAGCTAGTGCAATACTCGCATTCAGCATGAACCAGCCGGGGCGAGATATCCCTGCCCAAGAAGCTAAGAGTTCAACTGGTATTAGGAGTGGTCAAATTTATGTGAACCTCGCAAGAAAACTTAGCCTGAGTCCTATGGGCATTGATCGGCTAAATGGCCTAACGCTACTTAGCGCAGTTTTCTCAAACAAGCCCTCGCTTGATAAGGATGGCATGCCCTTGCTGAGAGATTTTACAGGCATAAGGTTTAACTCATTTATTGATGAGAGTGCAAAAGCCATAGCGATCGATGATTTAGGAGTTCAGGGCAAGCACGAAATAGATGAAAGCAGCGATCAGGATACAGGGATGGACTCTGAGCGTGTTAACTTAGATGATTCGTCATCTCGAGAACAGGTGAGATCTATGTTTAACTCAAGAAAAAATGTAAACCTCGTTCCACTTGATGGTGAACGGGCTGAAAGCTTTTTACTGAAAACTGTAATGGCCAGGCCAGCTGGTATCGAAGGCAGCGAACTGCTGTCGCTAGTAGTAGGGCAGCTCAAATACGACGGGAAGCCTCACTCGGAAGCCGACGCGATACATGAAATTTATAAAGAATATAGTCAGTTAGAGAGTACGAATTCTTTAATTGCACTTAGGCAAATCGTAAGAGACGGTAAACTCCTGATGATTGCACGGCGTCGAGAAAAATTGGTCGCTACTGGAACGCATGCATCGATGCGATATCAGCTTGATGAAAACCCGTCTGCATAACTGTTATACTAGATTTAATGAAGAGGTATTCACCAAAAGAGATTGAGCCCAAATGGCAAAAATATTGGGATGACAACGGCACTTATGTGGCTGATCTAGATTCTGAACGTGAAAAGTTTTATGGTTTTGCCATGTTTAATTATCCTTCGGGAGCAGGTATTCATCTGGGACATGCTAAGAACTTTACTATTCCAGACATTCTATTACGATACAAACGCCAACAAGGCTATGAGGCATACTCGCCTGTAGGGTTTGATAGTTTTGGATTGCCGGCAGAAAATTATGCCATCAAAACAGGTCAGGCCCCGCGAGTCACGACAGATGAAGCATTGGCCAGCTACCGGAACCAATACCGTCAGATGGGTTGGTCTATGGACTGGACTAAGGAAATCGACACCAGTAAAGCCGAATATTACAAATGGACGCAGTGGAGTTTCTTGCAGCTATTAAAAGAGGACCTAGCATATCAGAAAGAGTCACTTCAGTGGTGGTGCGATCAATGCAAGACGGTTTTAGCCGACGAGCAAGTCATCGCGGGAAAATGCTGGCGGCATGATGGTGATGATGATCCGTTGGTCACGAAACGGGCGCTTAACCAGTGGTTTTTCAAAATTACTGATTACGCTGATGAGATTCTAGAAGCAACCGATGAACTTGACTGGACTTCGTGGGTTAAGACTGCTCAAAAAAATTGGATTGGACGCTCAGAAGGAACAGTAGCTACTTTTCAGCTAGATGGTCTTGGAGCTTCCGATGAACACCTGGATGTCTTTACGACAGCTATCGAGACTATATTTGGAGTGACATTTATGGTTTTAGCACCGGAACATCCCTTAGTAGCAAAGTATGCACAGCATGCAAACAACGCTCAGATTATTGACGACTATGTGTCACACGCTATGCGGAAAAGCGATATTGACCGTGAAAAGGAGAAGATAAAAACAGGGGTACCAATAGAAGGTTTGTTCGCGGTTAATCCCCTAAATGGTGAAAGAATCCCAGTGTGGATTGCCGATTATGTAATGATGGGATATGGCTCTGGAGCAATAATGGCTGTCCCAGGTCAGGATGAGCGAGACTTTGAGTTCGCTCAGAAGTACGATTTGCCGATAATATTCACGACAACAAAGAATGATTTTGTTAGTTATGGACCAGAAATTAAACCAGACCGCGCTAAATTCACAATGGCTAATTCTGGAGAGTTTAACTGTCAGAATCTAGAGGAAGCGCGCCATAATATCACGGCAAAACTTGTGGAAGAAGGCGTTGGAGAGGCTAGAGTCACATACAAGATACGTGATTGGCTGATTAGTCGGCAGAGATACTGGGGTGCGCCGATACCCATTATTCATTGTGATCAATGCGGTGCGGTCCCTGTTCCAGAAAAAGATTTGCCAGTTAAGCTGCCTAAATTAGAAAACTACCTGCCCCCTGGAGATGGACGCAGCCCTTTAGCTAACGACAAGGATTGGGTGAACACAAGTTGCCCAAAATGTGATGGCCCAGCGCAAAGAGAAACCGACACGATGGATGGATATGTTTGCTCAAGTTGGTATCAAATGCGCTATCTGTCACCGCACGACAACACGCAAGCTTGGAACCCGCAGCGTGCTAAAGACTGGATGCCAGTAAAGTTCTACAATGGTGGTGATCATGCTACTGCTCATTTGCTGTATGCGAGATTCTTTACCAGATTCTTCTATAAGCAAGGTCTAGTGCCAACTCCGGAACCTTTCCAGAAAATGTACTTTCATGCAAAGATACTGGCAGAAGACGGTAGCTTTTTTTCTAAGAGTAAAGGCAATGGCGTCGACCCATTAGAAGTTATTGATAGCGGTTACGGCGCAGACGCGCTTCGGGTGTACATGAGTTTTATGGCGCCACCTGATGTTGAATCGCCATGGAATAGTGACGGTTTACCTAGTAGTTATAGATTCTTGAATCGGGTCTGGACACTGGTTCAAGAATTCTCTGATAACACTGTGGATGAGAATGCGACTACCGAAAATAAAGAGTTAATGCAGGTAATCCATCGAACTATTCAAAAAGTCTCGAATGATATCGAGTCAATAAAATACAACACGGCAATTTCTGCCATGATGGAGTGTGTTAATTCACTGTTTAAGATTAAAGGTCAGGACTCCTACAAATCCAAGGAGTGGCGCTTCGTCCTCGAAAGCCTTTTGCAGTTATTAGCGCCTTTCGCACCACACATCACAGAAGAGCTTTGGCGTGATATGGGCCACAAAAAATCAATACATGTTGGAAATTGGCCAAAACTTGACGAGAAATATCTGCAGAGAGATACTCTCAAGTTGGCAGTACAAGTTAACGGTAAAGTAAGAGCTGAAATCGAAGTCTCAGCTGATGCAGCTGAGGATGAAATTATAAAAGAAGCTACAGCTCAAGAAAATGTACGCTCACACCTAGATGGGAGAGAACCGAAAAAAGTTATTTATATCAAGGGTCGTTTAGTTAGTGTCGTCGTCTAGTCTACTATTGATAGTCTGAGGGTCGACTGTGTCGTAGTGGCTGCCACCCCAAACACCTACAGCAACAAAAGTAACTGCTGCCAATGAAGCTACTAACACTTGCTTGCCGGTATTTGCATTCGTTTCAGGGTCAGATATGCTTTGCCTGGTAAAAAGCCTAGCTTCAAAACCAATCCTCTGCAACGGATTTACCGGAAAAGACGGAACAGTAACGGAACTCGACCTACTCATATCTATACTATATAAGAAATATAAAAACGAGTCAATATTTGCTGCTTGTCTATCTCTGAGCGAAGCGGTATAATGGGCGCAAACGAAGATATAAACAGCGCTATTAGAAAGTATCGCTGGAGAGGAATACACATATGGGAAAGCCAAAAAAGCGAACCAGTGCTCGTAAGACTGGACTGCGCCGCAGTCATATAGTCTTAAAACTGGCAAGAGCTGTTAATAGCAAGTCGCCTGTTAAAGCACGAACTACAGCAAAACAGTCTGGTAAAAAGCTGCGTAAAGCGCCAGCTACTAAATAACTCGTAGACATTTACAATCTAAATCACATAAGATAGGGGGAGCACTCGCGTGGCTTCAAACCGACACTTAGGAAGAATCGTAGCACTACAGACCCTGTACGAGCTTGATTTTCGAATTGAAGTGAAGGAAGAAGAGCTAGATGTTTCCGAAGTGATTGCACGTAATATTGCTAGGTATAGCGAAGTTGTAGATGACAAGTCATTCGTGGAGCAGCTTATTAATGGGGTACTGCAAAATGAGGAAGATTTGGATGTATTCTTACAGCCTTTAGCTCCAGACTGGCCACTTGATCAGATAGCTCGTATTGACCGCACGGTTATGAGAATGGGTGTCTGGGAGATGAAGAACTCCAGCGGGACAGTTCCAATCAAGGTGATTATAAATGAAGCTGTTGAGCTAGCTAAAAGCTTTGGAGCTGACAATTCTAGTAAATTCGTTAATGGTGTCCTTGGGACTGCGGCTAAGAAGTTGGGGCTGGTTGACGATACGAAAGCCACTCATAAAGCAAAAGGCGAAAAGCAGAAGTCTAAAACGCAGGCTAAGAAGGGGGCGAAGAAAGAATAATGAAACGACCAAAACCTTTGAAGGCCTTCAAGAACATAGTACGTAAACGTCCAGCGATAAACGAAGTAGTCAAGGAACCTACCGCGGGAGGAGTCGTATGGCGTAGGGGTGGTAAGGGTATAGAAATTCTCCTAATTCAGGATGCTAAGGACAGGTGGACTATACCAAAGGGCCACATCGAAGAAGGCGAGAACGCAAAAGACACAGCGGTCCGTGAGATAAATGAAGAGACTGGACTAAAGCACGTTAAGATACAGCACTGGCTAGGAAAGATTAATTTCCGATATCGTCGCCAACAAAGTTTAGTACTAATGACCACTGAAATATATCTAGTTGAAGCGACAAAAGACACAGATGCGCTAGTCCCCGAAGAGTGGATGAGAGGTATTAAATGGATGCCAGTAAATGATGCCCTAGATAAGATTGAGTACGAAGACATTGCAAAATTGATCTTAAAAGCGTTAAAGTTGATTAGAGAACATAAAGTATAGAAAGGTAACTGATAGAAGTTAGTAACTGGTATTTGGGTGAGCCAATAGGCAGCGTAGATACAAGGTACGAACTATCACACTAAGAAATATGATACAGACACAGCCATATGCTGATTTTGCGGAGTCAGCTTTAAAAGTAAAATTTAACGATATTATGCTGCTTGTAACGGCGTTTACGCACCGCAGCTATGTAAATGAGCATAAGAAATCAACCAAAGAGCATAACGAGCGACTAGAGTTCCTTGGCGACGCCGTCTTAGAACTGGTGGTCACTAGATTTCTATATGATGAATACGACGAAGCCGAGGGAGTATTAACTAACTGGCGCAGTAGCCTTGTTCGGACAGAGAGTATAGGTGAGGCGGCAGCTAATAGCGGTTTTGAGCCATTGCTACGCCTATCTAGAGGTGAAAAGAAGGCAAACTCCGATCGCGCTCGACTGCAGATTTTAGCCAATGCCTACGAAGCAGTAATCGGGGCACTGTATCTTGATCAAGGGTATGACACAGCAAAGGAATTTATAGAGCGGACACTAATAGTAACTTTTGACGAAATTTTACGCACAGGCTCCTGGCAGGATCCGAAATCCCAGTATCAGGAAGTGGTCCAGAGTGAAGAAGGATTTACCCCGCAATACCGGGTTATGTCAGAAGAGGGACCAGATCACGACAAAGTATTCACAGTAGGCGTATACGTTAATGACGAACTTCGAGCTAAGGGTCAGGGACCGTCTAAACAATCGGCTCAAGTTGCCGCCGCAGAGCGAGCTTTAAACAATTCGTGATTGACATTTTCTACCTCTGTTAGTATACTGTCTTTCAATCATAAATTAATTGCAGAGACGACCGATACTAGAGATTATCGCCCCGTTCTGACAGGAGAACTAAACATTCATGCTCGCAATTCGCATGCAAAGAGTTGGCCGAAAAGGTCATCCAGAGTACCGAGTGGTTGTGCAGGATTCCGCACTCAGTCCAACAAGTGGACGAGTAGTCGCGCGTCTTGGACATTTCAATCCACACACTAAATCAACTACGCTCGATAAAGAGAAAACCGCACATTACTTGGGTAACGGTGCGCAGCCATCTGACAGAGTAGTAAAGCTTCTTGTAGCTGAGAAAATTAAGCTCCCAGACTGGGTAGCTGTTCCTCGCTCAGACCGTGAAGGAAAACTACGTAGTCCAGAGAAACTACGTAAGAATCAACCAAAAGAAGAAGTCCAGGAAAGCAAGCCAGCCGTAGAAGCTGATTCTCCAGCACCTGCTGACACTCCTGAAGAAGCCCAGCCAGAAGTAAAAGAAGAGCCTACTGAAGAAGTAAAAGAAGAAGCAGCTGCGGAAGAGCCTGAAGAGAAGTCTGCAGAGTAACCGCAAAACCGTACCTATAAATTGAAATAAGGAGAGAAAAATGTCTGAATCTACTATCGATCAGCAATTTGTTGAATATGTTGTAAAATCACTCGTCGGTAATCCTGATGATGTTATCGTCGAAAGAACTGTGGACGAAAAAGGAGTTTTACTACTTCTAACTGTTAACCCAGAAGATCTAGGCCGAGTAATCGGTAAACGCGGTGCAACTGCGCAAAGTCTTAGGACCCTACTGCGTGCACTAGGAACAAAACAAGAAGCACGTTTCAACTTGAAGATTGTTGATAATGGTGAGCCTCGACCTGAGCGCCAAGAACGTCGTGAGGAAAGTCAGGAATCTAATGACAGTAACTCATCAGACAATGAAGTTGAATCTGAAGAGGCTACAGAAAAGAGTGAAGAGTCATCGAGCGACGGCTGGAACTCTGGAGCTGAAGAATCTACAGACAGTAAATCAGAAGAGTCCGATGACACTTCTGAGGAGTCAGCTGTGGAGCGCACCCGCCGAGAACTAGAAGATCTAGACGATCTAGACGTATAAAATTTGCGTGATATTCATCACTCTGCTAATATAAGCGTAAGTCTAATAAAACAAAAATCTATTATGACTGCGAGCCCCGTTAGTGAGTTATCGCTTATGGGTGAAAAAGCCGAAGTTGTGAAGTTGCCATAATTGGAATCTCACTAACGCGGCGAGAACCTTTGAGAACGGTTTAAAAATTCTCAGATAAATAGGCTCATGCGAGCTAACCGAGAGGTTAGGAGCCTTATGTGTTTATAAAAGCGTCTGCTAACCCAGGCGCTTTTTATATTTCGTAGGTTACAAAGAACGAGAACTTACTGGTGCCGACAGGTAGCGTTTTTTCACTGTGCATAACTTTTGCAGGTATTGAAACGGGATCTCCTTCAGTGGCATACTCTGCTAGCATATGTGGCGGCACTTCATCACATGCTAAGCCTTCGTAGTCTCCCGCGTTATCAATTCCTGGCAGCATTATCCGCGTTGAAGGATTAACCTGCGTCCCGGTAGATATTGTTGTAGCTTCACCGAAAGTCCGGGCGTCGGTATGAAAGTAGTCTAGTTTCTGACCGTTAACTCCTACAACACCGAAATCAAATGACATAATTGGAGGCCCATCACTCTGGATGCCATATGCACGTTCTGCGAGAGCTAATACGAATCTTTGCAGCCCTGGAAGACCTTTAATGATAGGATGGTCTATCGAGCCTATGGCAGCTTGCGGAGTACCTAGCCTGGCTATAGGCAGGGTGGAGGAATAGAAGTCATTAGAACCATTTCTACCCTCGATCTCAGGTAAATGGCTTTCAATCGATCTCAGCTCGTCTTTGGCTCTAAATACTAAGTTTCTATCTATAATCATTTACAACTCTAGATTGTTTTGATAAAATATAACATAAATATCATGAAATTTCAAGTAATCACACTGTTTCCAGAAATGTTTGAGGGAGTACTCGGCTCCTCTATGCTTTGGAAGGCCAAAGAGCGCTGTGGTGTTGAGTACGAAATTATAGATTTACGGCAGTTCGGGATCGGCCCACGAAAGCAAGTCGATGACCCACCTTATGGCGGAGGGGATGGTATGCTTATGCGTCCAGAGCCAATCGTTGCAGCAATCGAGCATGCTAAAAAGCAGGATCCTTCGGCCATAGTTTTGCTGCCAACTCCAAGAGGGAAGCTTTACAAACAGTCTGACGCTAAAAGACTTTCCAAAGAAGGAGAGTCAGATAAGGGAATAATTATTGTTTGCCCTCGGTATGAAGGATATGACGAGAGAATTACAAATTGGATTGACGAGCAATTTTGCATTGGTAATTACGTACTAACAGGCGGTGAAATACCCGCCATGGTCGTCATTGATAGCGTCGTACGCTTGTTACCTGGAGTTTTGGGTGGAGATACTTCGGCAGAAATCGAAAGTTTTCAGGACGATGATAGCAGCATTGAGTTTCCGCAGTATACAAGGCCGGAAGAATTTAAGGATATGAAAGTGCCTGAGGTATTGTTATCAGGGCACCATGCAGAAATAGAGAAATGGCGAGAGGAGAATAGTAAATGAGCAATGTTATAGAGCTTTTCGGCTCCCGAAGCCCTAGAGAATCAGGCGCTGCGGCTCGACTATGCAATGAAGGCCTTGATAAAAGTTTGGAGACCATTGCTGAAGATTTACACATGAGCTCCTTAACTGTTAATCAGAGAGATGTTAATCTAAGGTTTCTTCCTTCACCAGGTCCAGTCGAGTTAGACGATGGTGCTATATATAACTATCGTTCGGGATCAAAGCTAGAAGCTCATATCGTTGTATCGGACGGGTTTGCCCGCTTCATTCAGAGAAACGTAGCAGAAACAGGTAAAAAAGCAGAGAGCGCACGCTTGACTGCACTGTATGCTGCGGCTTATGGAGTCGGAGTGTTAATTGGCTTACACCAAAGAGTCGCACCCAGGTCACTTGATCATATAGATGATTTATGGAATAGAGTTAGAGTTAACTCAAGTGGCGTATCTCAGCCATATAGATTTGCTGCAGCAATTACGAACAATGCCGCTATCTCACCAATAACAAATGAAAACATAGTTTTAGGGGATGATCGAATACTAACAGCTCACGCTGCATCTTTTGCCAATCCTCTAAGTATATATAACGTTAGAGGCGTGGCCGCAGGACTTTTCAAGGATCTTTAGCTATACTAGTTAGATAACCAACCAGGAGGATAGCTATGTTCAAGAGAATCATTAAGCCAGTTTATGCTCATTGCGATTTGATGTGTGGGGTATATGACCCTGCGCAGGCGCGGATCGAAGCGGAGAGCGTCAAAAAAATTGCTGAAAAGTATCAAGAGTCAGATGATGAAGTGTTTCGTCAGAGGTGCATTATTATCAAAGAGGAGAGGGCCGAGCTAGCTAAGAGGCATTTATGGGTTTTATGGACAGACTACTTCAAGCCCGAGCATCTTAGCTTGCACGATGATTTGCATGGACTGTTTTGGAACGCCACCAAGCAGGCTGGTGAATGCAAGAAATCTATGGATCCAGCAGAAGGACAAAAACTTCTAGACTACATCAAAGAAATCGACGAGCTGTTTCAGAAAACTAAACATTAGTTTCGGATGATATTCTTCAGAAGAGTTGAGGGCGATAGCATGCTGCCTACATTAAAGCCAGGTCAGCTCGTGATTTTTACGCATGCTAGAAACTACAAGGTTGGTGATGTAGTTCTAGCTTTCCAAAACGGACGAGAAGTCGTCAAAAGAATTAAAGATTACAGCCAAGGGCAGGCGTTTTTAGTTGGAGATAATAGCGAAAAATCGACTGACAGTAGGGTGCTCGGATGGCTAGTAGATCGACATATACACGGCAAACTGCTGTTCCCGAGGCGACGTTAGCGCCAACTATCTAAAGGAGTTTTCGCTCTCTCAGATATAAATAAGACAAAGTTCCAGGCAAAAGTGGCTGCCAATAAGTCGCAACGCGGAACAATACAGCAATCGATGCCGCCGCTGCAGCGTCATAGCCAAGCACAAGCAATGCCGCAGTTATGCCAGCTTCAACGCCGCCAACTCCACCTGGCGTGGGCAGTATGCCACCGATAGCAGTTCCAAAACTGAAAGCTATTAAAGCGTCTGCAAAACTCAAATCTATAAGTAGAGCAAAGGCAGAGAAGTCGAGCATCAAAGAATGCAGACACGTGATTAATAGTGCTATGAAAACCACAGCTACCAACTGTTTTGGTGAGCTGAATAGTCGGACTAGAATCTTTCGCCACTGTCTTGAAGTCTTTCGAACTTCTCGTCTCGTAGACCTAGCGTGGAGCAACCACTGGATTAGTACCATAAATGTTGATAAAGCTACGGCTGCAACCACTAGCTGACTAGAACTGACGCTAGAGAAGATTATGTCACTTGTCTCAGGCCTTAGAAATACTGCTGACAGAACCAGACCAATATTTGCAACTATTCCAATTGCGTTGTTTGTCAGTACTACTCCAATTGCTTGTTCGATGCTAAGACCTGTTTTTTTGAGGTGGAGGGAATTAATACTAAGCCCCCCAATCCCCCCCGGGATTATGCGGCCTGGACCAGCCCCAGCTAAGTGAGCAAGGATAGTGCGATAGATGTTGAGTCTTTTTGGTTTCGGCGAAATCATCTTGTAGCTGAGAGCAGTAAGAGGGAGGACTAGCCACCAGCAACTTAGTAGTAGCAGGAACCACAATGCCTCTACCTCAATAATTGTGTCGATGGACTCACTAAGTATGTCTCGTTGGACGATGATAAAAGTAACCAACCCGAAAAGGCCGAGGAGCTCTATGAGCGCTCTTTTTTTGAGATGCGGGTGGTGTTTTTCGTGAACGAGGTGTTTCATTTGTTTTTTATCTAAACATAAGAAGTATAACAGAGATGGAATATTTGAAGTAATACACCACTTGACGAGATGTTTAAGTATTTGCTAAAATACTTCATATGAACGTAATATCTTCGAGTCCATCGCAGCTAAATCAAGAAGAGCTGCAAACAGTAAGAATTATGCAGCTTCTAGGAGATGCAACCAGGTATAAAATGCTTAAAATTATGCTTAACGAACACAACATGTGTGTTAGCGACATAGCAAGTAAGCTTGAGGTATCAGTATCTGCAGTTTCTCAGCATTTTCGGAGCTTCGAACTAGCCGGGCTGGTTGAAAAACACCGCGATGGGCAGAGAGTATGTTACGCATTATCTGGTAACAACGAAGTTATGAGTTATATAACTAAGTTTATTCAAAGTAAGTAAAGGAGAAGAACGATGGCAGCCAAAAACATTACAATATACAGCACAGCAACTTGTGGATTTTGCAAGATGCTAAGAAGTTATCTTGATGACAAAAAGATTGAGTACAAAGTGAAAGCAGCTGATGAAGATCAGTCTATTGCAAAAGAGCTTTATGAAAAAAGCGGTCAGCTCGGTGTTCCATTTACTGTAATAGAAAAAGAAGATGGTAGCGAAGAAGGAATTCTAGGATTTGATCGAGCTCGTATTGATTCCGTGCTAGGTATCGCTTAGTCAAATTCAACTATATCTAGGGTTGCAGCGTAAGTTATTAAAAAGGAGACAATTATGAAAGCTACTTGGAATGGTAAAGTCATCGCCGAAAGTGACAGCACGGTATTTATCGAAGGAAATCATTATTTCCCTCCGGAATCAGTAGATAAAACTCACCTATTAAATGCCGAATTGACTACAGAGTGTTTCTGGAAGGGTACAGCTAACTATTACCACTTAGTCGATGCTGACAAGAAGTCTGAGAATGCTGCCTGGTATTATGCTGAGCCAAAGGATGGTTCTGTTGAAAAAGTCGGCCACGACTTTAAGAATTTCATTGCATTCTACCCACAGCACGTAACAGTCTCAGAGTAGGATCTTTACAGAATGAAAAGATCTACATTAATCATACTAGTAGGCCTGTTCGCAGTTCTTGTGATTGGAGTCTTTGTCGTGATTAATAACTCTGAAACTGAAGACAACGCAGAGTCATTATCTCCTATTAATTCGCAATCATCAGACAGTGAGTCATCACCTGCCACTAGCGGGTCCGCCAATCTAGCAATTAGCGACCAGAACTATATTGAATATTCGCCCGATGCTTTAAAAGACACTGATAATGCCGAAACCAAACGAGTACTATTTTTCCATGCTGAATGGTGCAGTACTTGTAAATTTTTCGAGAGTGACATTATGAAGGTGGGTATTCCGGAGGGGTTAGTTATAATTGAAGCAGATTATGACAATGAGACAGAGCTGAAGCAACAGTACGGAGTCAGTGTTCAGTCAACTTTCGTGCTGTTAGACGCTAATGGAGAAATTTTGAAAACGTGGCCATTTGCGAGCGGACTAAGCAGTGCACAGGATCTATACAGTGCAATTAGCGCAGAAACCTAAAGCTGTGGGCGGTAATTAGATTGGAACTCCAGTTAATCATAGTGTCGCTTTTGGCGGGTGTACTCACTATCCTTGCACCTTGTATATTTCCACTTTTGCCCTTGATTCTAGGGTCGAGTTTTGACGAGTCAGGTTCTTCTAAGCGCGCTTTTAGAATCATCACATCACTGTTAGTGTCCATTACTTTACTAACATTGCTTCTACACGGAGTATCAAACGCTCTAGGCCTCAATGATGGCCTGCTAAGAGCAATCAGTAGCGGGTTACTAGTGTTAATCGGCGTATTAATGGTTTTCCCACAGCTATGGGAACAACTAAGTCTACGTTTTGAGCTTAACAAAAACAGCAACAGCCTGCTCGGGAAAGCTATGAGTAGAAAAGGCCCGCTGGGGGATATTCTAATCGGAGCTTCACTTGGCCCGGTCTTTTCAAGCTGTTCGCCTACCTACGGCTTGATAATCGCGACAATCTTGCCAGTTAGTTTCTTCGAGGGAGCATTCTACTTAGGCTGGTATATCCTGGGCTTAGGCGGTATGTTCGCTTTGCTGGCTATTTTAGGCAGCAAGCTCAGTAGTAAAATTTCCTGGGCTACGAAACCAGACGGTTGGTTTAAGCGGTTAATAGGGATTCTTTTCCTGCTTATAGGATTAGCTGTGATGTTTGGCCTCGATAAAGATTTCGAAAGCTGGCTACTTAACTGGGATTTTTACCAGGAATTAGTGCGCTTTGAGCTCAATCTTAACAATTGATGATTTACTGCAACTCTAAGATGTAGAAAACTTCACACTTACAAAGCCCTAATGGGTTACAATAGTAGGAATCTATGAGCAAAAAACTCGTTATTGTATCGACGCGGCTTCCAGTTAGCGTTAAAAAATCACCCCAGGGTAAAATTGAGTATCATTCCAGTGTTGGTGGGCTCGCTACCGCGATGAAAACGGTCGCAGAGAAGCATGATGATAGTATTTGGATAGGCTGGCCTGGAATTCCTTCAGATCAACTTACAAAACAAGAGCAAGCAGAGATACAAAAAGAGCTTAAAAAACTTAACTGTCATCCAGTTTTCTTAACCCAAAAACAAGTAGATGAATACTATTCTGGTTACAGTAACGCAACTCTATGGCCACTGTTTCATTACTTTACTGATCGAATGAACAATGAAGATGTGTTTTGGGAGTCTTATAAAGAAGTAAACCACCTGTTTTACATGGAGCTTAAATCTGTACTAACAAAGAATTCACAGATATGGGTGCATGATTATCAGTTGATGCTATTGCCGAAATATATAAGGGACGCCCGCCCGGATGCCCTAATCGGGTTCTTCCTGCACATTCCTTTCCCAAGTTATGAGATATATAGAATGTTGCCCCAAAGAAAACAATTACTAAAAGGATTATTAGGTGCTGATTTAATTGGTTTTCACACCTATGATTATGCACGTCATTTCTTACGTTCCGTTCAACACGTACTCGGTTATGAACCATCACTTGGTACTTTGCAAATTGAAGATAGAGTTGTGCAGACTGATGCGTTCCCGATCAGTATCGATTATGACAAGTTCGCTAAAAATCCTGCACGAAGGAAGGTAAAAAAACTAGCGAAAAGCTTCGACTTACTGCAGAAAAAACACAAAATCATTTTGTCTATTGATAGAGCTGACTACAGTAAGGGTATCCCGCAACGCTTAGATGCATTTGAGCGTCTACTTGAAAGTTATCCAAAATATAAAGAAAAAGTAGTAATGTTCCAGCTAGCAATTCCTTCCAGGGCAGATGTCGAAGAGTACCAAGATTTAAGGGCTGAAATTGAGCAAAAAGTAAGTCGTATCAACGGTAGATTCTCGACCGTGGACTGGACACCAATCACCTACCTCTATCAGTCTATTCCGTTTGACGAACTAACTGCGCTCTATGCTGAGTCTGAAGTGATGCTAGTAACACCACTGAGAGATGGTATGAACTTAGTTGCTAAGGAATTTATTGCATCACATCATAAAAAGGGCGGGATGATTGTCCTAAGTGAAATGGCCGGAGCCGCAACGGAATTACCCGAGGCTGTTCTAGTTAATCCGTGGGATACACAGAAAGTTGCAGACCGGCTAGACATAGCCCTAAGGATGCCTTTAAAAGAACAAAAGCAGAGAATGCGAGCCATGCAAGAGCGATTGTCTAGCTATAACGTATTTAGATGGGCTGAAGACTTTATGGGGGAGCTGGAAAAGACCAAAGTGAGGCCAAAGTCCTCAGCTATTAACTTAGTTGCAGATGACAGGAAGGACTTCAAAAGTGCGTACAAAAATGCAAAGAAGCGTCTACTTTTGCTTGACTACGACGGTACACTAAGAGAGTTCGTAGATTCCCCAGATGCTAGATCCGCTAGACCCTCCAGGCAGCTAAGAGTAATTCTAAGCAAATTACAAAAAGACGATAAGAATACAGTTGTGGTGATTAGTGGACGCTCACGAGTTGCGCTTGAATTATTCTTTAAGAATGTTGGGCTTAGCTTGGTTGCCGAACACGGAGCTTGGGTTTACAAAACAGGAAAGTGGATAAAATCTTCTCTGAGCACTAAACGTTGGCAGAAATCATTCACCCCTAAGCTTGAAGAGTTTGTAGAGCGCACGCCTGGATCAGAACTTGAAATAAAAGATTTTTCTTTAGTTTGGCATTATCGGAGGGTCGCACCAGACCTAGCTTTTGTACGTAAAGAAGAACTCAAAATGGAACTTCAGTCGATCGCAAAAGGTTTTGATGATATTCAAGTTTTCGAAGGTCAAAAGATGCTTGAGATAAAATCTAAAGCTATGCATAAGGGAGCAATTGCAACTGAAATGTTAGCCAGCGAAAAGTGGGATTTTATAATGGCAGCTGGTGATGATTATACTGATGAAGATATGTTCCGCGCACTGCCAGAAAGCGCCTATACTGTGAAAGTTGGGCGGGGTATTAGAGAGACAGCAGCGAAGTACAGCGTAAGTTCAATCGACAAGTTCAGAGATTTACTAGCGGAACTTATTAGTTAGGGTGATGTTCTAGTGCTGCCTGATTAGTATTATTCGCTAAAATCAGCCATGCAGTCATTAATCAGTTTATAATTTGTGAGAAGAACAAACTAGCTCGATAGCATCATGCTAAAACATAAATGTAGGCTGCTGTTTTCTGACCAGAATGTAAGTAGGTGTATACTGAGCTAAGGTAGTAAAGGGAGGAAATATGAAAAACAAGGTAATTATGCTCGCGTCAGTTGCTATAGCAGTATTAGTACTGGCATTTTTAGGATGGACTTATTTAGGAGGCAGCGATGATTCTGAAGTTTCTGAAGCTGACTCAGCTCAGTCAGTTGTTGATGCTAACGAATTTAATATATCTGCGTTCGATGGTAGCTATAAAATTACTTTTTCATCGATAGACAATAATGGTGTGAAGACTACTGGTGAGGTTTTGTTCGAAAGCGCAACTAAGTATAAGGTAACTACTGATGCTGAGGGGCAAAATGATGCTGAAATTATAGTGAATGGAAACGATGTGTATTTTAGCGAGGATGGCGACTCATTTAATAAGTTCTCTATTGAACAGTTTGGAGCGAACAGTAGTGCACTGGGCATCACCGAACAGTACTCTTACAACGGATCTTTGTTGGCATCTGTAGCCCAAGAAGAAGTCACTTATATAGGCCAGCAACCGTGCGCCGCTGGTACATGTGAAGTATATAGTTACACTGATGGTGAAGGTACGACAACTACAGCGAAAATCGAAACGAATACTAATAGGCCATCAGAAATATATTCTGAAGCTGCGGACGGTACTACAACAACAATATTATTCGACTATGATGAAGATCTAGAGGTAAGCATACCGGATGTTGCGGATATCATAGAGATACCAGACTTTGATTTACCCGAAGGTATAGAAATACCTAATTAAAATCTAGAAAATTAAAGAATTACGCAATATATTTATCAGATCGTCATTTCTACGTTGATAAAGTTCTCTGTTTAGTGTGAGTCTAACACTAATAACCTGAGAATTCTTCAGTTTTTATATTGTCTTCGTTAACTCTTAGCTTGTTTATTAGAATTTCCCGCATGGCTTTGACCATAGCTTGTGGTCCCGATAGATAGAATATAGGTTTATTTATGTCAGTTACGTATTTCTTTATCATGTCAGTATTTATTCGGCCATTTTCTCCGCTCCATTCATCCGAAGCTGCTTCTGAAGCTACTGGTATATACGTAAAGTTTTTATTTCGTTTTGACATATCAATAAAATCATTCATGTACGGTAGGTCTTCGGGGGTTTTACTTGAGTGAATAAGTGTGATTTCATGATTTGATTTATCGTGAGTAGCTTGTGCTACCATGCTTCTTACTGGCGTAACCCCGATACCACCAATTAAAAATACGGCAGGTGTTGTCTCGGTTTTATGCATCGTGAAATCACCATAAGGTCCATCAAATTCAATTTCTGATCCAATCGCTAAATTCTTTATAACTCGTTTAAAGGCTGTGTCCCGCATTCTTGTTGCTACTACTATTTCGTCTTCAAATGGAGCATTTGCTAGGGAAAATCCTCTTATGTCGCCTTCATCATCAGTCTCAGGTGGGTCTAGCAAACGCAGGTCACAAAATTGGCCGGCTCTGAAACTCAAACCAGCTGGCTTTGCTAGATGAAATGCCATTGTCCCATTTGCAATTTCTTCTTTTTTTAACAACTTTATATTAACTTTTGGCATGATTGCTCCTTTGTCTTATGTTTATCCCCAATGCTTGCAGCCATCTATGCAATACGTTCTCACGTGCTTTTCGATTACTTCCAAGATATTGGGTACCGTTTCTCTATTTACAGAATACAGGCGTTTTTTACCAGCTGGTTTCATGACTACGAAATGACAATCCTCTAATCGTCTCATGTTATGAGAAACCAAAGACTGCTCAAGTTTTAGTGCACGACTAATGTCTCCAAGGCAATGTTCTCCGTTCTGGTGCAAATATTGTAAAATTCTTGTTCGTTGCTTGTTACCTAGTACACTAAAAAAATCGTCTAATGAGACATACTTCATATGAATACAGTATCATATGACTAATCAATCTTCAATTTCTTTTATGAAAACATCGGGTACTCATATTGAAATTGGCACTCTTGACATGCGAGTGCTAGAAGCATACTATTTGTACTAGAGGTATAGTAAAAAGCGTGATTATGAGGTATTTGAATAATGAGTCCAGATTCAATGACACTAAAAGTAAATAAAGCAATCGTAAAGATACAGCTGCAGCCAATTAGCGATCACATAAAAGAAACAAAAGACATCGAGTTAATTTTTTAGGCGAGCGCGAAAAAAGAGTTAGCTAAACGTGGGTATGATCCTACATTTGGCGCTCGACCTCTAAAACGTTTGGTGCAAAATAAGGTACTAGATGAGCTAGCTTTAATGATAGCAGAGAAACGGATACAGGAAGGTGAGAAAGTAAAAATCACCTATGATAATGATATATTTAAACTGACCAAGCTGTAGGAAGAAATAAAACAGCAATCTAAACAAATGTTTGCCTAAACTGTATCTTCCATTCCTAAGTGTATTGCATGTGGGAAGGTTATTTGCACGATGGTGCCATAGTGCTAACTAATACTGAATGGTATAATTTAGCTCATGCTTAGAAAGAAGAATCGGCATAGGCATATATTAAATTTCGTTATGTTCACGGCGGCTACAGTAGCCGCCTTTGTAATTGCGAGCTCAGACGCTTTTGAGTCACTTGTGCTGCGAATAACCCCAATTTCCTTCATCGCAGAGCTTGTCGCTGGGGTATTTTATACATCTATATTTACGGTACCGATTTTTTATCGCTACTATCTATCTTAGCCGCTGAAAGCAACATTTGGATGGTTGTTCTAGTAGGAGGTATTGGTGCTACGGCAGGGGATTATTTAATCATGGATGTTTTTAATTAGGCTAGTAAGAGGGTAGTGTCAAAATCCAAAAAATGGAAGCGGATACAAAAAGATAAGCGTGTGAAATTCGGGTTTACTTTTCTGGCTTCATTTGTCTAGCCATACCTGTGCCAGACGAGGTTGCTATGGGTATTCTGGGGATTACCAAAATTACGCTCAAGAATTTTGTACTCCTGGTCTATCCTGCAAAAGTTTTCGGTATTTTCCTAGTCATATCCTCGTATAGTGCATTGAGTACATAGGAAATAAGTATTTTAGTCTCTCATATTATTCACTGTAAAATTTTTCTAATTTTTCGTCGATCACATAAGAGACACCCATTATAAGTCTACCTGAAGTTTTGATCTGCTATAAATGTATTTTTCTTAGACGAGCTCGCACTGATGCTGCTTCATCATTTTGTCCTCTAGCTACTAGGGTTTTCGCTTTTGCTACAAGCGAACCGTCTTTCTTTGCTAGAATAGCCAGCCCATTATAACTCCAGGCTCGAACGAGCTTATTCTCATTCTGTGTACTTAATTCAAGAAATTTAAACACTTCGCTACTTAAATACCCAGGCAAGGGCATTTTTTCGAGTGCTTGACAGAAATGTAGTGTTGCAGCCCAGTAAGTAAGCTCCTGGGTTTTTCTAAACCATTTCTCAATTTGTGAATTAGAATATTTATACCCATTATCGACCCATGATTTTAATAGCCATGTGCCGGCTTCTTGAAATTTACGATTCACATCAAGTACATCTATTAATGATTCGATATCGTTACTCGAAGGAGCACGATCAGCGGCTAACTGTAAAGGTTTAGTGTGTTTGCCGTCGTAATCTTCAAGTGCCTTTGTTATTTCACGCTTCATAAGAACATATTACTTTATGCAATCTAAACGACAAATAGAGCAGTCTCTACAGGCATTCCCACCCTGAATGTTTTTCACTAGAGGTCTGAATACTCTTTGTCCTGTCAACTCATGAAGTGTCGGACTGAAACTGCATGAAATGGCTGGGATGGAGGTGTTGCGCTATAACGACCCAATAAACTACTGGTAAAAGCACTCCTTTCTCAATATAAAAAATTTATAGCATGGTACAATTGCACTATGAAAGAGACACTATCCGGGGAATTCCCTGCACCTGATTTGACCAGAGCTTGGTCTTGCGATGATGATGAGATGAGTCGTGTTGTAGCTGACGGAGACCCAAGGGCATTCACCGCTTTAGTATTGAGCAGGAATGAAGGTGTCGTCGCAGAACCGATTCAACCAGATGAAGACATGCTTGATTGGTTAAGAACTATGGGATTATCTGCAGTTGCAGACTTTTTAACGAAAAATAAATAAGCGTTCCATACCCAAGCATAAATTTAAAGTTTTTAATAATTTCTATCTGGCTGGGATGGAGGGATTCAACCTGCTTTCAGCAGGCCCGAAACTTCACGATTGAAAACGAGTTTTCATCGGAAGATTTCCTTGCGAAAGTCCGCAGGACTTTCTCACCCCGAATGCTTTTCACTCGTGGGTTGAATACTCTCTTTCCTGTCAATCCATGAAGTGTCCAGTTCGAACACTACATGAATTGGCTGGGATGGAGGGATTCGAACCCCCGAATGCTGGTACCAGAAACCAGTGCCTTACCACTTGGCGACATCCCATTGATGCGGTGTGATTATTCTACCTTTTTAGCGGTGTATTTTCAATCTGTTATACAATGTAGTTAATGGAAATTATCGGAGAGATACCGCGCTTGACGGAGCGAACGATCGGAATAGTTATCCGATTAGCTAGGTTTGCGGGCGTAATTGCACTATTTGCACTCATATACAAAGTTCTATTTGATCAGTTCTTCGACGGATCAAAAGAGATTATTCCACTATTTTTGCTTTGGGTCATGACGAGCTACATTGTCTTGCCAAGGGTTCATAGATTCTTGACTACCTATTATCTACCTAGTTATTTTGTTGGTAGGATTCGCTCTCCTAGCGGACTATTGAGTGACCCGATCAACATTGCAATTCTGGGCGACAAAAAAAGTCTTCACAAAACTATGCAATCAGCTGGCTGGAGTAAAGCTGACGAGCTTAACCTAAAAAATATTCTAAAGACCATTAAGGCCAGCGTTCTTAGCAAAAGCTATAAAAGTGCGCCGGTAGGAAATATGTATCTTTTCAATCGCAAACAAGATTTTGCATACGAAATCGAAGTAGGTGGTAGCCCTGACAGTCGACACCACATACGCTTTTGGAAAACGCCGAAGAAATGGTACATGCCAGGTGGACATAGTGCGGATTGGGTCGCGGCTGCTACATTTGATACTAAAGTTGGAATCAAGATCGCCACTGGGCAATTGGATCATTTTATTCATGAGGATATAGACATAGAGCGAGACT
>CAYGOR010000010.1:1120-21306 GCA_964351635.1 uncultured Candidatus Saccharibacteria bacterium | reverse complement strand
GATACTACGCTATGACCATTCTCAATCAGTGAAACTATGGTATGAGAACCAATAAACCCAGCGCCGCCAGTTACTAATACAGTCATTATGTTTCCTTAGCTATGGCTTGGATTTTGGCGCGGAAATGGTCACTAGCGAAACGAGCGGCGTTTTGGACAATCGCTTGGTGGTTGTACAGTTTATAGTTAAATTTCTCCATAACGCCCATTAGGCTTTCTGGTGATTGCTTGTCAAAGAACTCTCCGGTAACGCCTTCTTCTATAATGTCTAGTGCTCCACCAGCCCGATAACCGATGACAGGTGTGCCTGCTGCCTGGGCTTCAACTGCGACTATGCCGAAATCTTCTTCGTTCGGGAATAGAAAGGCCTCAGCCTGAGCCAGATATTGCGCAGTCTTTTCATCACTGATTCGACCTTTAAATTCGATAGTCGGACCAGCCATATCTTTAAGGCGCGGCGTTTCAGGTCCGTCGCCGATTACTATCAATTTTTTACCAAGCTCGTTGCAAGCTCTTATTGCTAGATCGATACGCTTGTGACCGACATGGCGACCGACAATTATAAAGCCATCGCGATTCTGATTGCCTGATCCACTAAATCTCTCCATATCAACAGGAGGGTGGAGAATATCGCTGCGCCGCTGATAGTGATTTTTTATCCTCTGTTGAACAGCTTCAGAAATCGCCATTATTCTATCTGGTCTTTGGGCTGCGCGTCTATCCCACCATCGCACGTAGGGCATTAATAGTCTTAGTCCCGTGCGCCAAAATATATTAACGCTATCACTACCGTCTTTATTTAGATAATTATCGGGCTTGACCCAGTATTGCAAGGTTGGTGTATAGCAGATGTTTATATGTTTGCCGTCTGGAGCCCGCAGAGCTTTGGCTTCGGCGCTGCCTGCTGATATAACCACATCATATCCTCGCAGTTTTAGAGCACCGAAGTACCACTGACGGGGAATTGTTAATAGCTGATGCTTGCGAAGCGGTTTTGGAAGTTTTTGCATCCAGCTGGTGCGAATATCTGCATTTTTGAACATTTTGCTGTCGCCTGGTTCATAGGTTGCTACAAAAATAGGCGCTTCAGGAAAGGCTTTATGAAGCTGCTGCAGCACGCGTTCATGGCCGCCTACCTTGCTGATCCACTCGGCTGCAATGGCTACCTTCATCAATCAGCTCCTCCCTTAAATGATCGTCCAATTACGTGCACCGCTGTTCTTAAGAGGATTACTATATCAAGCAGGAAACTCCAGTTTTGAGCATAGTACATATCGAGTTTGCGCCGTTCCTCGAATGGAATATCTTTACGCCCTGACACTACTGCAAGGCCGGTTATGCCAGGCTTGACGCTAAGTATGACGCTGCGTTTATTGAAGAGCTTAATCTCCTCTGGGATCAATGGCCTAGGTCCGACTAGACTTAGTTCTCCTCGCCAGACATTGTATATTTGCGGCAATTCGTCGAGTGACGTTTTACGGAGAAAGCGACCTATTGATGTAACGCGCGGGTCCTTTTCAAGGAAATCGCCATTGGCGCGGTACTCTTTAGCTAATTCGGGCTTACCCATTAATTTGAATGCTTCTTCTGGAGTTGTGCCATCGAATTTTTGTTGTTGCGTACGGAACTTGTAAATCTTGAATTCACGGTTAAATCTAGTCATGCGAGCTTGGGTAAACAGAACGCTGCTCTTACGGTCGTAGAGCTTCATGATAATTGCTATCAGTAGGAATAATGGCGATAGTAGTATTAGGCTAAAGCCGCTCACCACCAAATCAAAACCTCGTTTCAGCACCCGTCCCCAACCCGTCAGAGCTGTCTGATGAACGGTAACCGTTGGAATTCCTTCAAATAGGTTCACTTCCAGTGAGCCGACAAACAATCTACTGTTACTCGGAATAAATCTGTAGGCGATATGATGTTCCTGAGCAAAGGCCAGTATTTCATCGTTGCGGACGTCATCCGTGAACAGCTCAGTCTGCATAATCATGTGTATTTGGTTGGTCTTAAGGTATTTAGAAGCAACAGCAAAGTCGCGGTATTGGATATCCGGGTCGACATGAGCTATGTTTTTCCTCCTGTCACCAACTACGCCAATTACTCTGAATCCGTTATGTGGCTGGTTTAGTTTGTGCGCCAGCTCGGCAGTTATGTCGGTAGTTCCCACCAGCAGCACGCTAACAACGCCGTAGCCTCGCCGGCGCAGAACCTGTCTGACAGCTCTAATGATTGTTCTGAAGAGTAGCGTTAGCAAGAATGCAAATAAGAAGCCGTAGGCTGTTACCAATCGAGCGGGAAATATTGCTCTGCCGAGTACATATTCTGCGCCTATTAGGAACAAAATACCTATAAATGAGCCCACAAGTAGCATCGCAAACTCTTTGAAGCGGTTATCGTGAACTTGCGTGCGGTAGAGTCCCAATAATCCATAAATAACAAGCCAAAAAATTAGCAACACAGCCACAACGCCTATATAGCCATAGGCTGTTATCGGCTCAAGCAGAGGGCGGTCGTCAATTTTGACTCTGATGACGTAAGCTAATGCGAAGGCAAGAGTTAGCGCAAGAAAGTCTGAAACCAAGAGTATGAAACTATAAAGCAGTGACAGACTGTTCTTCATTACTATCATTCTATCAGAGAGCTGAGTAAAAGTGGTGTTTGGATTTTGTTTAGCATGGAGGTAGAATAAGCATGAGAACTAATCATGAAAAAACCAAAAACAAAACGACTGACTAAAGCGCAACGCGAGGCTCGGCAGAAAAGAGCTAAACAGCGTAGGTTAAAGCGGCTGGCTATCCAGTTTGGTGAATATATGGTTACTGGAGGCGTCTGGTTCTGGAGTGGATATGTGATTATTATTACCCTTGATAATCACATCGGACTGTTCTGGGCTAACCTTATAGGAAATGGTGTAGGACTAACGCTTAATTTTTTGCTTGAGCGATTTTGGGTTTTCCGCAAAAAGAAGCAACCCCAGCTTGGTGTTATCGCTGGCAGATACATTATATATACGGTTTTAAATGCATTTATACTTAACTATTTCATTCTAGAAGGACTCCACCGTAACGGAATCGAGCCAGAGATCGGGCAGTTCATAGCCAGCGGGTTCTTTACTGTTTGGAACTACCTCTGGTATAAATATTGGGTTTTTGCAGGCACGCATGCAAAGAATAGGCCGAAGCGAGCATGAGTAATAAAACTCGTCCAACTAAGAAGCAATTCGAGACTCTTGAGTATATTAGGGAGTTCATAGGAGAACATGGTTATTCGCCTAGCTATCGGGAGATTATGAAGGGCTGTAACTATACTTCAGTTGCTACGGTAGCTCTGCATGTGAAGAGCCTGATTGCGCGCGGTCATTTGCAAAAGCGCGATAAATCAGCCCGATCCCTAGAAGTGATTGGTACTAATCCTGAAGTTAAGGCTGCGGAGAAGAATAACCAGCTTGCTAATGCTATTGAGAAGCGCCTTAAGGCACTCGAAAAGAGTTTTGATAGCACTGCTGCCGACGAGACATATGTACTGGTAGCAGCATTGGCGCTGCTCGGGCAAAAAGATGCAGCTCGCGCCTACAAGCAAAGATTGAATTCTTTAAAAAACTGAATCAATAATTACTAGCCAGATTACCGTGATACATTACTTGTATATAAATTAAATTTTGTAAGGTTTGGATGAATCGGCAACAAAGTTTCCGTAAGAGACGAAGTGTATTTGTTGCTTTGCTGGCGCTAATCCTAATTTTATTAACCGGGTTTGGCGCATTGACAGACAGTCCAACTGAACAAGGCTCTGAACCCGATGTGCTATCTGCCGAAGAGCTGGCTCAGCCGCTGGCGAAAGATGTTTTGAGCGAGTTGCCAGTAAAAGGTAGAGCTCCAAAGACCGGGTATTCTAGGAGTGAGTTTGGGGCTGGCTGGGCTTCAATCGAAGGCTGTGATACGCGAAATCGGATATTAGCAAAAAGCCTTACTAACTTGGAAACAGCAGATGATGAGTGCACCGTATTATCTGGTGAGCTGGACGATCCATATTCGGGAGAGATTATTTTATTTAGGCGCGGTTCCACAACTAGCGATAAGGTGCAAATAGATCATGTAGTAGCGCTCAGCGATGCATGGCAGAAGGGTGCGCAGCAATTGAGTTTTGAAGATCGAGTGGTGCTTGCAAATGATCCTTTGAATCTACTGGCAGTTGATGGCAGTGCTAATCAGCAAAAAGGTGATAGCGATGCAGCCAGTTGGCTGCCAGCTAATCGCGGCTACCGATGCAAGTATGTGGCGCGCCAGATATCTGTTAAGTATGAGTATAATCTATGGGTAAGTCAGGCTGAAAAGGCCGCTATGGAGAGAACATTAAACGGGTGTGGAGAACAGCGATTGCCACTTGTTTCATAAAGTACACTCTTCATGGCTAATTGCGCTAGCTAGCATATCTGTACTTGTTGGTGCGTTTCTTGGACAGTTTTATCAGTTCTATTCTTCCGCTGGTTGGTTGCTCATCGGAATTAGCCTTTTTATCTCCGGTTTTTTCTCGAAGCGTCAACTGCTAGGCGTGGTTCTCGTTATATCTGCCGGTTTGATTATTGGACTCCAGCGCGGTGGTATGCAAGCTCAGCAGCAGGCACGTCTTCAGATTTTTATTGGCGAGACAGTTGAATTAAGCGGTCGAGTTGCTGAAGATCCAAGCCTAGATGCAGATGGTGATCTGCGCTTTCGGTTGCGTGATATAGCTGTTGATGGTGAGTTATATAGCGGTGAAGTCTGGGTTTCAACAAATCAGCAAGTGCCACTAAAAAGGTCCGACAATGTTCTAATAACGGGTCTCGTAAGCAAAGGATTCGGCACAATACCGGCAGCAGTCTACCGAGCAAGTATCGTAGAGATATCTCGCGAGGACTATAGTGATGTGGCAAGAGATACACGTGATTGGTTTGCTGAAAACATACGAGAAGGAATTCGTGAGCCTGAGGCCTCTCTTGGAAGTGGCTTCCTGCTTGGCCAGAAATCAGCTTTACCAGAAAAACTGGACATTGAATTGCGGCTTTTGGGCCTGACGCATATTGTTGTGGCAAGCGGCTATAACCTCAGTATTTTAGTTCGATATGGTCGTCGACTTTTTGAACGTATTTCAAGATTTAGCGCCGTTGCCCTTAGCGGAATCCTTGTTTTCTGTTTTGCAAATATCACTGGCTTTAGCCCCAGTATGACAAGAGCAAGTTTGATTACAGGATTAAGTTTGCTTGCTTGGTACTATGGACGAAAATTTCATCCGGTTGTACTTTTGAGTTTTTCGGCAGCTATTACTATACTCATTAACCCTACTTATATATGGGGAGATCTCGGTTGGTTATTGTCATTTAGCTCATTTGTCGGAGTAATTATGCTGTCGCCATTAATCCATAAGTATTTCTGGGGTGAGGAAAAGCCCGGTGATGTCCGGCAGGTCGTTATCGAAACATTTAGCGCGCAAGTGCTTACTCTCCCGCTGATAATGTTGACTTTTGGGCAATATTCACCCCTTGCTCTAGTAGCAAATGCTCTCATACTTCCTTTCATCCCGTTAGCTATGCTGCTGACTTTTATTGCCGGAATAACTGCAGTAATCTTGCCCTCTTGGATATCTGAAGTCATCGCATGGCCAGCAGAGACGCTTATGGGTTATATGACAGGCGTGGTTGATTACTTGGCAAGCCAGCCAATAGCGGCTCGTGAAATATCATTAACCTTGTCTGAAGCAATAGCAGCCTACTTTTTCATAACAATAACAGTTATATATTTGTGGCGTAGAACCGGACATCGCTTTCATGATTATAATATCGTGGAATGAGTTGATTTGACTTGGAGAAGAATCCTGTAGATAATCAGAGCTAGAGGGAGGTTAACTAGTGAAGTTTATTCAATTTGGGATAGCTTTATTGTTAACACTACCAATATTCTTAAAGTCTTCAGTAAATGCAGTATCGGATTCGGTTGTAATAGCGCAAATTCAAACAGAGTCAGCTAGCTCTGCTGTCAGTGAAGTGGTTATACTGCAAAACATCTCTCCCGAACCAGTAGATGTAACAAATTGGTGTATAAAGTATTATTCGGCCGCCGATAATTTGGGGTTTGAAAGTTGTCTTTTACCGCCTGATATACAAACAAAACTAATAATCCCATCAGCAGGGCTTATTTCTTTCGCAACTCAAGGCTTTATTGATTCGCAAACAGATTTCCAGCCGGACGTTGTGATGAGCGGAGGCATGTCTTCTGATGGTGGTCATCTTCGGCTGCAAGATAGCGATGACGTAACTATTGATAAAGTCGGATGGGGGCCGGCGCAAAATCCTGAGCTATTTGCCGCAATTCCGCATGAAACCGGCGAGTCTCTAAGCCGCAGTGAAACAGAAGGTCTATTTATTGACACGGACAGCAATATAGCTGATTTTTCTTCAAAAGAACTCTTAAGCGTAATTACAGCAAGCCTTTATGAAGAAAAAATTACAGTAGATTTATGCATCAATATCGAAGGACTTCAAGAAGTTTTGCCCGAAGGCATGCTAAGCGATGATCAAAACAATTGTTACACCGATGTTTGTCCGTTATTAGAAGGGCTACAAATAGAACTGCCGCAAGACTATGAAATTAATGCTGAAAATGAATGTGTACTGTCACCTCTTGAAAGCGCCACACTACTTATTACTGAACTCTACCCAAACGCACCGAGTGTTGATGATGGTCAAGAGTTTATTGAGCTATATAATCCCAACGATCGTGATATTAACCTCGCCGGCTACGAGTTGCAAATTGGTCCTGGGTTTACAAAAGTTTTTCGTTTCACGCAAGGAGAATTTTTGGCAAATGAATATCAGACATTTACTGATTTAGAAACCGGCATAGTGCTGCCTAACTCAACAGGTCAGAAGCTGCGTCTTATAAATCCAACAGGTCAGTTAGTTAGCGAAAGCGAATTATATAGTAATGCTCAGGAGGATGAGTCTTGGGCGCTAGTTGAAGATCAGTGGATTTGGACAAACCAAATAACACCGGAGGCTTCAAATAAGCCTTATCTTGAACCGGCAGTAGACGAGGTTGAAGGAGTGACGAGTGTTTTAGCTCCTTGTCCTGTTGGCAAGTTTCGCAACCCCGAAACAAATAGGTGCAAGAATATTGAGAGTGCAGTAAGCCAACTTGTACCATGCGCTGCGCATCAAGAGAGAAATCCAGAGACCAATCGTTGCAGGAATATAACCAGTTCGTCGAGCACGCTTACGCCATGTAAACCAGGCCAAGAACGTAATCCTGCGACGAATCGCTGTCGGTCGATAAGCGGTTCAACCTCTGAGCTTGTGCCATGCGATGACGATGAAGAGCGTAACCCAGAAACCAATCGATGCCGAAAAATATCAGCAGTCCTAACTAGTGCTGATCTGTCTGAGGCGAGCGATATTACACCACTGCAGGCTGAGGGTAATCTCAACTGGCCATTAATTGCTGGAACAATGTTGTTTACAGGTGGATATATGTTATTTGAGTGGCGTCGTGAGCTGAGGCAACGGTGGAGGCTCTGGCAAAATCGATAAATG
The DNA here is from genome assembly GCA_964351635.1 of uncultured Candidatus Saccharibacteria bacterium. Taxonomy (GTDB): domain Bacteria; phylum Patescibacteriota; class Saccharimonadia; order Saccharimonadales; family SZUA-47; genus JAUHWW01. The sequence goes on along the minus strand of CAYGOR010000010.1, from coordinate 13,743 downwards.
CTAAAGCTAGCTTTCCAAGCCTCTGATAGTTACAATAGTGTTTAAATGATTTTAGATATTATAATTTTGGTTGCTGCAATTGGTGGAGTAGTCAAAGGTGCAGACTGGTTTTTAGGTGCAGCTGAAAAAGTCGGAGTGAGTTTACGATTGCCGCCATTCATTTTAGGTGTTCTTTTAGTCGGATTTGGTACAAGTTTGCCAGAACTCGCGACTTCAATCGCAGCCGTAGCAGATGGCGTTGACACAGTGACTATAGCTAATGTTGCCGGTTCTAACATCGCTAACATTCTCGTGATACTTGGGCTAAGCACGATTGCGCTAGGAACTATAAAGTTCGATAAGGATTTAATTGATTTAGATATACCGCTGTTGGTTGGGGTTACGGCACTTTTCTCAATCATGCTAGTGGATGGTGGATTGAATCGCACCGATGGAATATTACTGCTGGTGGGATTTTTTGGCTACGTTGTCTATTCTTTGGGGTACAAAGAAGATGCGGAACATCATCGCGGGTTAATTGGTCTGATATCGGCATTATCTAAAGGCTCAAAAACGAATGTTGAAAGGCGACAAAATTTAACCACGCCATTTACGTATTTTGTTCTATTAGCAAGCGTTGCGCTGCTTGGTCTATCTTCAAAATTTGCTGTAGATAGTTTGCTCGATATAGTGGCCCAGGTAAATGTCGGTATAGACGTGCTGACTTTCTTCGCGTTAGCTATTGGTACTAGCTTGCCGGAGCTCACAGTATCGGTAAAAGCACTCCGTCAGGGCAAAGGAGACTTAGTAGTCGGTAACGTTATAGGCTCTAGTATGTTCAATATCCTACTTATTGGTGGAGTGGCCAGTGTATTGAAAGACCAAGTAATTGATACTGGGCTTATTGGCTGGATAATCGCAGGACTAGGCTTGTCAGTATTGATGTTAATGGCAGGAAGCATATCTAAACGGATACATCTTTGGGAAGGGTTTATGTACGTTCTTATATACCTGACCATAGCAACTAAGATAGCAGCTGTCTAATTCCATGAAATGGCGGACTGGTGAAGTCGTCGTTATCATCAATCAAGACTCTTCCCAGGCTCAAAAGAAGCGCAAATCGATTGACAGTATTCTAAAAAAGCATAATCTAAACGCTATATTCGTAAAAGGTCCAGACACTGAGTCAGCGGTAGTCAAGGCGCTTAAGAGCAAAAGACTGAGCAGGTTGATAATCGGAGGTGGCGATGGCAGTGTTAGAGTGGCAGCAAGTAAGATTAGCACTCATAATCCTAAAGTAAGCCTGGGAATTATCCCCATCGGCACAGCCAACTACTACGTGAAATCTCTAGGTGTATCTCGGTCACTGGCCAAAGCATTTGAAGTAGCTTTAGGAACCGAGACAGAAGCAAGACATCTAGTTAATGCAAACGGACACAAATTTTTGCTAGGGTTGAACGTTGGCTACACATCGCATATGTTCAGAGAAGTCACAAAAGCAGAGAAAAAACGATTCGGAAGAATGGCTTACGTTCGCGGTATTTTTAGAGTATTAAGGAAGATATCGCCCCCGCGAATTACAATTACAGTTGATGGCAAATCTGAAACTTATTCGACCAGCGAAGTTGCTGTACTAAACCAAAATCCAGTAGGCTTAATGCCTATGTTTCCTAAAGTAAAAGGTAGCGAAGCGAGCTTCGAGATTATTACCTATGGACTTGGCGACAGTAAGCTTGCTCCGTTATTTGCTTTTAGTATTTTTGTCTTATCTCTGGGGCATAATCAAAAGTACCTAAAACGGATAAGTGCTACACAGGCGACAATAGATTCTGCCAAGCCTCAATCTTTTGCTATAGATGGTGATATTAAGGGCGAAACGCCATTAAAAATTTCGTTGGTGAAAAAACCTGTATTTTTTACTAAAGCGAAATCTGTAAAATAACTAGCAGATTGATATGAAACAAGAGACTATATTTGATAGAACAATGAACCTAAAGTCTGCAGTAGTATGGCCTCCTTTTGTAGTATTTTCAGTACTGATTGCAGTTACTGTAGTAGTGTTTTTCAGCACTAAAGTAGACATAAGAACAGAACAAGAAGCAGCACTTGAGAAATATGCTGAACAGGTTGAGACGGCTGTTGCAAAAAGATTAGATTTATTCGGCGAGTCGCTGTACTCGGGCGCCGCATTTTTTCAGGCTTCGAAATTTGTAGCTCAATCCGAGTGGGATGAGTACATCGCTCGTAAAGGATCTCTAGAGAGATTTGCTGGTGCGCAGGGCATTGGTTATGCAGCAGTAATAAGACCAAATGAGCTGTCAGCCTATAACGCTCAAACACAGAACGATGTCTATCCAGAAGGAGACAGGGAAATATATACTGCAATTAAATTCATCTCACCGAAGTCTGACCGCAACGAAGAAGCACTTGGATATGATATGTTCTCTGATGAAACTAGGCGGGTTGCCATGGAGCAAGCGCGAGACTCTGGTGGTGTATTTATGACTGATGACGTTACTTTAGTGCAAGAAGATGGTGAAGACACGCAAAAGGGAATTTTGCTTTATGCTGCACATTACGGAAGTGACGTTACCAAAGCGGATGTTAGCGAAAAGCGGCAAGCACTTGAAGGTTACTTTTATGCTGCATTTCGAATGAATGACTTTGTGAGAAATGCAATTTCACCAGTTACTGGCCAAGAGATAACAGATGGCCCCGTTGCCATTACAGTCTATTCAGGTAGTCTAGAAAAAAGCGATATTATATTCCAATCAGAAAATTATGAAAGAATTAGTGAAGCTAATACAGATACCAATTCCATTAGAGATATTGATATATACGGTTCTCGTCTAATATTTGAATACACATATTCTCCGGCTGGACTTGTCCCAAACTCTATAGGACAGAGACCACAGACGGTATTGGTGTTTGGTATATTCGCATCTGCTCTAATAGCAGCTGTCACCTTTTTACTGTTACGCATCAAAGCAAACGAGCTGGAGCTTTCGGCGCAGCAAAATACCAACGAGGCAAAAGATAGTCTATTATCTATTGCATCTCACCAACTTCGCACGCCAGCGACAGGAGTTAAGCAGTACATTGGAATGGTGCTGCAAGGTTTTAGCGGTGACATATCTGACAGGCAGCGAGCTATGCTTGAAAAAGCATATGATAGCAACGAACGACAATTGCGCACTATTAATGATGTTTTGTATCTTGCTCGGCTAGATTCGGGAAGGATAGTTTTATCGAAAGGTAAGGTCGACCTGGTAGAGCTGGTCCATTCTGTGGTTGACGAACAACAAGACTCTATAAAAGAAAACCAACACACTCTTTCGTTGAAATTGCCTAAAAAACCACTGATTATATTTGGGGATGAACATATGTTAAGAATGTGTGTCGAGAATTTGCTTTCAAATGCCATAAAGTACACTCCCGCCAGAGGCAAAATATCACTCTCTATCTTGGTTGAAGATCAATCAGTCAGGATAATAGTGGCTGACAACGGCGTGGGAATCGATAAAGGAGATCAAGACGAGCTGTTGTTTAGGCAGTTTAGTCGCATTAGCAATGAGTTAACGAAATCAGTTTCAGGGACAGGAATTGGACTCTATCTAGTTAAGCATTTAGTAGAATTGCACGGTGGATTCGTAAAAGTTGAGAGTGAAGAGAATAAGGGGAGTATTTTTAGCATTGAACTTCCGCTAGAGACTAATAACTGATTACAGCCTGCTGCGTAACTGTTAGAAAAATTACAAGATGACGCGGCTTTAACAGTTACATTTATAGAGATGGCAAATAATAAAACTATCCTCATAGTAGAGGACGAGAGTTCTCTCAACGAGGCTTATCAGATTGTGCTTGCTCAGGCCGGATACGACATCCTTTCTGCATTTGATGGTAAAGAAGCGCTCGAGATTATAGAAAATGCACATGTAGATTTGATACTGCTTGACTTGCGAATGCCAGTCATGGACGGAATAGAATTTTTACGTGACTATAAACCTGCTGACAAAAATGTAAAGGTAGTTGTGTTTTCAAATTACGATATGCAAAAGGAAATTGAAGAAGCTTACGAACTGGGAGCAGATAAGTATGTGCTAAAAGCCTGGGCGTCACCAAAAGAGCTACTTCAACTAGTTAAAGACATGTTGGACGAGGGAGAAAAGGACTAGTCTCTAGTTTTCGATAAGTTCTGAGAAACTATCTTCGCCCATTACTCGCTCGAGTTTTTTCTTGTCTACTGTGTATTGCTTGCTTTTGTAGGTTAGAACGCCTTTAGACTTCAGTTTGTTCAGCTCTGTGGCAGTTGTTTCGCGGGTGAGTCCGACCATTGAGGCTATAGTTGAGTGAGTCAAGCGGATCGATATTTGGTATAAGTCTTTGTCTTCTTTGCTGGCTACTTTGTGGCCGAACTGATATAAGAGGTAGTATAAAGTAAAAATTATTTTCTCGACTGCACGTGATTGTTCCAGGGAGGTAACTCTCATTAGAAGTGCCGCTTGATCCTGTACTAGCTTATCAAGCAGGTAACTTTTAATCTTATCATTTTTAAGTAGATAGTTCTCTACATCACTTCTTGTAACACAGATCACCTCGCAGCTCTCAGTTGTTTCGTAATAGTATAGCGCCGCTGAAGTTTTACCAAACATCCAAGGAAGCGGTAAAAAATCGCCAGCTCCATAAAACCCAACAATCTGTTCCTCACCGGTTTTTTGGAGAGTGTAGGCCTTAACGACCCCACTTATAATGAAAAACCCATTTCGAGGTACTTCTCCTTGGTACATCAGCGGTGTTCTCGGCCTAACCGTTCTACGTGTACCAGGCAGTAACTCGGTGATTTGTGACGATTTCAGCATATTGCCTAACAGTGTACGCGTATTCACTACGCAGAAAAAGTAATAATATTCACTATTTTATTGTCTGTATATTCACGGCACTAACAATCTTTTAACCGTAGTATAGGAGCATTATCAATACTAAACAGGGTAATTAACAATGAGTAAAACAGAGGAAAGACAGCTTGAAAGAAAAATTAACGTGTTTTTGAATCGTAAACGAAAACAGGTTTTTAGACACGCCGGATTTTCAAATTCTTCAACTACAATAAGCACATTTGGTGATAGCGCTATAGTCAGTTTCAAGTAGCGATAATATGAAACAGTAGATAGGAGAATGAAAACGTGTTGGCGAACGTAGCAATTTGGCTAATTTTTGGGTCAATGGCTGGCTGGATAGCCACTTTGCTAGTTACTTCAGGAGCGAAGAAGAGCGCTATTGGAAATGTTTTTACAGGAATTCTCGGAGCAATGCTCGGAGGTTTACTGGCGAGGTTAATAAGTGGTGGGTCTGCTCAAGACATAAATATAACTAGCCTAGTTATTGCCATAGTCGGTTCAATCGGTTTGATAGCATTAGTTGTTGGTTTTCGTAGCATAGAAGGGTAACAAGAAGATGAATTTTTATAAGAAGTTAATGTCTATACAGCGCGACGTATTGAGACTTTGCACGATCTTATTAGTATTGTATGTTGGGGTCGTTTGCATAGGTTTGTTTTTTCACAGTGAACTTTCACTGAATATATTGTTTTACGGTTTCTCTATAAGTTACTTGCTTTTTTATTTTGCGGCAGGATTGTTTGTTTCACTCATGCACACTGTTGGTGTAGCAATTAAAATCATATACAGCATGATGAAGGTGTCTCTAAAGAAAAATATAAACAACAGGGCCTACAACTCAACTGTTTAGTCTAGGTTGGCTCAAACTGCTAACTAATTTGCACTAGTTTCGCGAAACCACAGCTTGTGTATGAATTCCTCGGGTATGGCTGATAGATTTACAATTAATTTTCCGTTTCGTCGCTTTATCAGGTTATTTTTTTCAACTTTTGACATATGAGCGGAAACCGATTCTCGAGTAACACCAGTCATTTGAGCTATTTCTTCCTGGGTCAGTGTGTGCTGGAGCTCGTAGCTGTTAGGGCTGACTTTTTTGCCTATTTTTGCTGCCAGGTAAGGCAAGAGACGAACTAGTTTTTCGTAAGTGTAGGGCATCTGCAGGCCTTTAATCCTCTCCATAAAATCCCAGGTAAGATAAATAAACTGCATCATTGCTTCTCTAGAGAGCTTATCATCAGATGTCAGGGCCAACTTGAGTTTAATGGTGTTAACTAAATCCGTTTCCACTTCACCCATAGCTTTGTAGTAGTAGACTGTTTCGGGCGGATGATCAAATGCCCAAATCAGCGGGAACATCTGTCCGTGATTCAGTATGCCAATTATTTTTATAGTTCCATCATGATTGATGTCATACACCTTTACATAGCCTTTTCGGATATAGTAACTGTCCTGAGTGCGTGATCCTGATGGTAATATTACCTCATCATTTCGAAACAACCTTCGTGAGGTATGGCCGGAGCTAGTAAGTTTATCAATAATTTCCTTATCCATGCATCAATGGTACTCGCTATCGTTAAATCGTTCTGTTAAACATTTAACAAGCGCCAAAAGTAAAGGTTAAGATTAATGGTAAGAATAATCACATAGTCTTAATTTAGGCTGATGATAAGATTAATGATAGTAAAGGGGCATGAATGAAAGACTTTAAAGACCTAAGAGCAGTTTTTATAAACTGCTCAATCAAGAAAGATAGCACTGGCTCACATACCCAAAGACTAATCAACAGGGCTGCTGGAATAATGCAAAGTGAGGGCGTTACAGTCGATCATATTTATGCATTAGATTATGAAATAGCCTTTGGGATGGTAATGGATGGCAAGGACAATGGCTATGAGCATGATGACTGGCCGGAGCTGCATAGAAGAATAATGGAAGCAGACATATTGGTAATCGGGTCTCCTATTTGGCTGGGTGTAAAATCATCAGTTGCATCGCTGATAATCGAGAGAATGTATGCATACAGTGGTGAAAAAAATAATAAAGATCAGTATTTATATTATGGCAAGGTCGGTGGCTGCCTTGTAACAGGAAATGAAGATGGAGCTAAGGCAGTTTCGATGGATGTGCTTTATGCACTCCAGCATATTGGTTACACTATTCCACCGCAAGCAGACGCTGCATGGCTAGGGGAGGTGGGTCCAGGACCAAGTTATGGGGACACAGAGTGGAAAGGCCAGAAGCTAAAAAAACCTGTTGGCTACGACAATGATTTTACAAACAAAAACACAACTTATATGGCGTGGAACTTAATGCATATGGCAAAAATGCTTAAAGACAACAAAGGAATTCCAGCGACCGGAAATACTGCTAAAGCCTGGCAAGATGTCGCTAACGCTGAGGATCAGAATCCTGAATACAGATAGGGAGCCGTATCGAACAACTATTTTAAGAAAAGCTCTGGGTAGCTGTATAGCTACCAAATGCAGCGATATTTGCTGTAGAAAGCTACTAGTCTAAATTAACTTGCACGTTTGCGGAAAAGGTAAGCAGTCAGCGGAACACTAACTACAATAATAATCACGCTCCACATTAGAGCTAGCCATGGTTCATTACCGATTGGTGTGCCCACCAGCCACGACCGCATGCTGTCAATAACGAGAGTTAGAGGCTGATTCTCAGCAAACGCTCTAAGAGTAGAAGGCATAGTTTCAGTTGGTACAAAGGCGCTAGATATGAATGTTAGCGGGAATATTATTACAAATCCCATCCATTGAGCTGCTTCGAGCGACTTCACCATAAGTCCCATTATTGCTGAAGCCCAAGATATAGCTAGTGTGAATACAGTTCCAAGACCAATAACATACAGCCATTCGATAGGAGTTGCGTCGGGTCTAAAGCCGATAATGTAGGCTATGATAACCACAACCACAGCTGATATTGCATTTCGGAATAGGTCGCTGATTATGTGTCCTACCACTACTGCGGCATTATTCATCGGCAAAGAGCGGAATCGGTCAATAATTCCTTCTTTTAGATCTACAGCTAAGTTTATAGTTGTGTAGTTGGCTCCGAAAGCCAGAGTTTGCACGAGAATACCAGGGAACAGGTAATTGGTATAACTAGTGTCGCCAGTATCGATTGCACCGCCTAATACGTATCGATTTAAAAGCATGAACATGACGGGGAACATAACCAGTGACATAACTTGATCAAGCGAACGAATAATGTGTAGAACTGAGCGCCTGGCGAGTATAAGGCTATCTGATACGGCGTATCTCAAGTTCATTTCTTCACCTCTTCTTTGCTTTCTTCCTCAGCTTTATGTCCGGTCAGAGCCAAGAAAACATCATCAAGGGTTGGTTTACGAAGCCCCACGGTGTCGATTTTCAATCCGTCTTTTTCAAGATCTTTGACCGTTTCTCTTAGGCTTTCGGTTCCATTTTTAGCAGGCAATGTAATCAGATCGGTAGCCTTGTTGTGTCTTGCTGTTTTGCCAAATAGTTTTAAGGCTTTGGAGGTGTCTTTTGAAGATTTCATAGTTATTTCAATGCGCTCAGATCCAGCCCTACTCTTTAATTCGTTAACTGTTCCTTCAGCGATGATTGTTCCGTGGTCCAGTACTATTACGTTGTTCGCCAGGTACTCGGCTTCTTCCATATATTGGGTTGTAAGTAGTATCGTGGTGCCTTCATCAGCCAGCTGCTGCACAAATTCCCAAAGACTAAGTCGTGATCGAGGATCAAGTCCCGTGGTTGGTTCGTCTAAAAATAAAATAGGGGGCTTAGCGACTAAACTCATTGCGAGATCGAGTCGGCGCTTCATGCCTCCAGAATATGTTCTAGCCGGTCTGTCCCCAGCTTCTACAAGATCGAATTTATCAAGTAGCTCAGCAGCTCTTGATTTAGCCATCTGCTTATCCATGTGATACAGCCTAGCAATCATTTCTATGTTTTCTCGTCCGGTCAGGTATTCATCAACAGCAGCGAATTGACCGGTTAGCCCTATCAATTGGCGGACTTTGTCACCTTCGGATATCGAGCTATTACCCATAACTTTCGCGCTTCCGCTATCTGCTGATATTAGTGTGGAGAGGATCTTCACTGTCGTAGTTTTGCCTGCTCCGTTTGGCCCTAGTAAGGCGAGAATTTCTCCTTTTTTTACGTTAAAGTTCACGTTTTCTAATACGGTCTGCTTGCCGTAAGTCTTCTTCAGACCGCGCACCTCAATAGCATGTGGAACATTTCTCATATCGTAAAAAGTATAGGCCGATAGAAGCATGTCTGCAACCCGCAAAGATCTAGTAGAATCCAGGCAACAATATATGAGATACTTAACGTGTAGATGAGATACTTTTTTACTTTTGTCACCATCGTACTCAGCTGGGTAATTATTGTGCTGTTAATGAATCAGATTGAGTCTCATCAGCACATGACCTTATATATTTTGGCAGTGATAAATACTATAGTGCTATTTGCTATCGGTTTTAGGAAGTCATGAAACGCCTACTGTTACTAACAAAAACCGCCATGATATTTCTTGCCTATTCTCTGAAAGGCGACAGAAAATCCGCTATTAAGGCTTTATATGACAATTTGTGTAAGTTGGGCGGGATTTATGCGAAATTCCTTCAATTGCTGATAATACGAGAAGATATCAGTGACCCCACTTACGATGAGCTAAAAAACTTACTCAAGTCATTTGATGATTTACCGATAGAGCCTATTAATATTCGAGCTCTGCTGATTTCTTATGGGCAAATTGATAAATTTGAACAGATTGATAGTAGGCCATTTGCTACAGGTTCTTTCGCTCAGGTATATGGAGCGAAACTGGTAAGTGGAGAATTGGTAGTCCTAAAAGTGTTACGTCCGAGTGTAAAGAAACACCTGCGTAGTGATCTATCTTTACTTTCTGGCTTTACGAGCATTGTTAATTTAGTAAAGCGAGATGATTTTGTAGATATAAAACAAATATTCAGTGAGCTAAAGGTAACGACCCTACAAGAAACCGATTACTATTTGGAAATTCATAACGCAACGAGGCTGTACAATCAGCACAAAGATGATCCAATTTTATATATTCCCAGAACGTATGCTGAGTTTAGCAGCAGAGATTTTATAGTTCAGGAAAGAGTAAGTGGCATGCCACTTACTGAGCTGATTTCAAAGAGCAAAGGTAGTAGCGCCGTCAAAATAGCCGCTGTAGAAATGAACACCGACCTAGCTTTAGTTATGGAAAAGCTAGCTTATGAAAACTTACGCTCGAATTTGACGGGAACTACTTCACATGCTGACCCTCACCCTGGCAACATTATTCTGCTAAGAGATAACAGGGTAGCCCTTATTGATTTTGGTATACAAGGTCATGAAGTAGCGCGTAAAGCGCAGTTAGTAAAACTCTTAAGAGAGTATGTACATATGTATGACGGAGATTTCAGAGCGGATCGCTATACGCAATGCTTACTAGAATTTTTCGTGCCTGATTTAATGGATGCTTTAAAAACTATCACACAGACTGCGTCAAAAGATATTAAAGAACTAGTAATGGATGAGTTAGCTCAAGTCACCAAGGACATAATTTATAGCGAAAACGCCGCCGCACTAAGGCTGGTCGAGCTTAATCAGCCACTGAAACTCTTTATAAAAGTTATAAACAGGAAAAATCGTTTCGCTGTGCGAGCTGATTTTGAGTCGTTAGTTCTAATGCGGAGCACTAACATGTATCTTAATTTATTAAATCAGCTTGATATTGATAGAAATATCAGTGTCAAAAAAGCCTATGAGCGGATAGTTAACGAGTTTGATTACATGGTGCAGGCGGATGGCATTAATGTCGACTCAGCGAGTATAGATAAAAGCATGCATGTTATTTCAGGCTGGCTTGATCGACTTAGGTACAGTGATCCGCTGACTTATAATAGAATTAAAGAGGTAATGGCATGAAATATTCGGATATACTATTTTTCATAAAATACCCCTATGCGAGCGGGATTATTGCTGTTATCTGGATAGCCTCAGCAATCATGGTCATGCGCAGCGATAGCCTAGAACTTCTTCCGGTGCTTGCAATAAATATGGTAGTTACGTGGGTGCTTAGCTGGTTAAGCTACAGGGGCTAAAAACCACTAGCGTTTCGATTTGATTCTGCTACACTAAATGTATGAAGAGGGCTTCCATGCGAGAGGAGCTCTTTTCTTTTACTCAAATTCCCCGCGAAGTACTTTTGTTTCGTTTTCACCAACTTCTACAATTTCGATAATGTCGTAAGCCTCAATAGAGTTTATAGTATCGAAGCTCAGAGAGAAGGTATTTTCAACCTCTTTTATTAGTTCACCCAAAGGCAGCTCGCCGTCTTTGCCGATTAATATTGCTGAATAACTATTACCGGGCTGAGGGTCGCTTGCCTGAACGATTATTTCAAGCTCGAATCGATTAATCGGTGCATTGAAAGTCCTAACTGCAACGCCAAATTCATTGCCTTTTTCACGTAACGACTCCAATGTAGCAGTGGATGTACCCTGGGCCAGTGCCTCTTCATTTGAAGCCTCATCTTCGTCAATCAACTCTTTCAATTCATCGATTAATTCGGCGGTTCCAGCCTCTTCTTCAATAGCAGGGGCTGAGGGTAATTGAGTGTCCATTCTTATTACAATTACTGCGCCAACTATGGTTGCTGCTGCCACCAAAATCAGAGCTGTCCATCCGACAATTGCCAGCTTTTTTTGCTTTTTCATCGCTTGCGTTTAGATTTGCTGCGCCGTAATCTTCTGGTAAGGTTGTCGCTGAGCTGATGTTCTTGGTTGTTGAGATACCTGGAGCTAATAGATGTAAGAGCGGCGATGAACACGCCCACCCCTACTAATATGTATAGTGCAGCTACTACTCGAGTCTCGTCAGTCGTGGGAGTTATGTCACCGTAGCCAACCGTGGCAAGAGTCGCAACTGAAAAGTAAAAGCTCTGTGCTAGTGTCCAATCTTCGAGGTAGTGGAATACTACTGTTCCCGCCACAATAAGTCCTATCATAGAAATTACTGCAGACACGACTGACACTCTGATCTTCATAGCTCTAGTGTAGCAAAGCATTAGACATATATTGAATACAGCGGACTGATTTAGCCTCAATTGTCTGCATAAGGCAATTTGCAGATCACATGACGATTGACCCATGCAACAAAAAACAGTATAATCCACCTCTGTATTACGAGTGTATCGTCTACGCCTGTAGCCTAGGGAAAAGAGCAGCCAGAACGTCAAACATGCTTTGCGTCCTGCGCGACGAGAAAAGCCGCCAGGTTTGTCTCCACAAGAATAATCCGGAGTAGCTCAGTGGTAGAGCAAGAAGCTGTTAACTTCGAGGTCGCTGGTTCGAATCCAGTCTCCGGAGCCAAAAGTAAGCACCCCTTTCATGGGGTGTTTTCTTTTGTGTTCGCAGTATGCGAACCGAACCAGCGCGCTGTGTTCGATATTCCCCCGCAAGCCATAGCTTGCAGACGGGCGGAATTTCCCTAAAGGAATCCAGTCTCCGGAGCCAAGTCATAAACAGTTTCAACAACGCAAGGTGCTTATGTATTAGTTGACTACATGCTAGACTGATACAAGATTTGCTAAATGGAGATAAAAAGGTGCAACGCATACTTAGGCCGTCCGTTTTATACCTTGTTTCTTTGGCTTTTATATTGATTATTTCCCTGCCTACAGAGTTAAGGGCGCTAGCTTCACAAACAACACTCACCACAAATTACGGAA
>CAYGOR010000010.1:0-1110 GCA_964351635.1 uncultured Candidatus Saccharibacteria bacterium | reverse complement strand
CGATCTATCTCTTTCAGCACTGTCAGCGCGAAGGCTTGCCGATGAAAGCATTCAAGTAGATGTAATTAAAAAAGATGCGGCCATGAAAGCATTGGGTCGTGAAAGATACGGTGAAGATGATGAGAGTGGTGGCTATTCTATAAAAGGCTTCTTAAAGCATGGTGAAATTCCATCGTGTGATTTACATGCCTGGATGAACAAACAAGTAAAAGTAAGTCGTGAATTAGGGCATGTAGTTATTTTGGAGGGTGGAACACGAACGAGGTCTGCCCAAGCAGAGACATTACACGATATTGAACTGGATGAGGGTGATTTTCGAATTTTTATGCTTCAGCTCCCTTTTAGAGAAGTTTTAGGAAGAGCAAGACAAAGGAGACGTGAGACAGGTCGCTATGATGATATTCTGCCAGTAGCTGCCGCTAAGCTATATGGACAGTATAAAGGCCTTCGTTCTGATGACGCTCCTCAGCCTAGAGATATAGACGTAACGGTCCTCGATGCGAGCTTAGCCCCTTATAGCTTAGTTGAAGTTGTTGCTGGTGAAATAATTGAACCGACACTGCCGTAGTGCACATCTACACTAAAACATCTTTAATAATCCTCAGTTTATGCTCGTCATAATCTAGACTTGCAGTTCGCAATGTGTCTGCCAGTGTGAGCCGAGCCAAAAGTAAGCACCCCTTTCATGGGGTGGTTTCTTTTGAGTTCGCAGCATGCGAATTGAACCAGCGCGCTGCGTTCGATATTCCCCCGCAAGCCATAGCTTGCAGACGGGCGGAATTTCCCTAAAGGAATCCAGTCACGTCCCGCGACCCCGTCACCACATCTAAGAAAACAAGTTTTCAAGAGTGGACTCCCTTGCAAAAGTTCACAGGACTTTCTCACTCCGGAGCCAAGTCATAAACAGTTTCAACAACGCAAGGTGCTTATGTATTAGTTGACTACATGCTAGACTGATACAAGATTTGCTAAATGGAGATAAAAAGGTGCAACGCATACTTAGGCCGTCCGTTTTATACCTTGTTTCTTTGGCTTTTATATTGATTATTTCCCTGCCTACAGAGTTAAGGGCGCTAGCTTCACAAACAACACTCACCACAAATTACGGAA
>CAYGOR010000009.1:17034-21937 GCA_964351635.1 uncultured Candidatus Saccharibacteria bacterium | reverse complement strand
GAGTCTCCCGCCTAAGGCGGACAAGCTTCACCCGCACTATAGCTTATGCTTAAACGAAGAAGACCGTGAGGTCTTTTTTTGTTAGTATTAATTTATGCTACAAAGAAAAACACAACCTATGCCTGAATATGTAATGCAAGCACTCCGGCGTCGTGGGTTAGTCAATGACTACAAAAATAGGCCTGAATATCAAAAGAATGATTACCTTAGCTGGATAAGTCGTGCAAAACAAGTTGAGACCAAAGAAAAGAGACTCAACCAAATGCTAGATGAGTTAGAAGCTGGTGGTATTTATATGAATATGAAACATAACGCTTCACGCAAATAAAGTTCTGCACTGAGCTAATACGTTGCACCAAGATAGACCTCTACTAACCGTCAGAACTTTTTCTGGCAGTTTTTATTTTGCTCATGCTTGCAGCTAGAAGAATTAGTGGTTAAATATAAACTTAATGATTGAAGTAGTAGATAGCTCAATAGAAACGCCTATTTTTCGTGAACGAAATGTTGATTTCTATGCCGCACTAACTAATACCGGGTTTGCCTTACTTGAATTTGAAGAAAATCCCAGTGACGAACTAGTAGAGGCAGTGCGAGAGTTGCGACATTCAGGTGAGCCCAGGCAGCTTGTTGTAGGTCACGTTTTTGGAAGAATGAATGACGTCGATCAATCAAGAGATGCAGCCGGATTGGCACCAATTAAGTCGACAGGAGTCGAAGTGTTTGTAAAAGAGGGATTTGAAGGATCTAACAATCCACACGTGGATAGAACACATCGAGACACAGAGCGTGTGGTTGAGGTCATTGATGAGCCAAGGAGATGGCATATTTGGTTGCCACGACCTGAGCTGATAGAACGAAGGTCTGTTGATGTAAAAGGGGTAAGTCCAGATGCAATAATTCGTGCAACTCCTGGAAGTGCGTTAGTTTTTAACATGCGACGTGCTGGTCAATCTCACAGCGAAGCAAAACGTTCAACTATTATCCATAGTTACTTTCCGGACAATGATAAGAGTCTTTCGCTGCTGTATGCTCGGGTACACGAGTTAGACTTAATTGGTAGATTATCTGCTATTAGGTACAAAGCACCAAAATTCCCTAGATACACCGCATAAAAATAGTCCTACACAGAGCTAATACGCCGCGCCAAGCGTAAGCACTATCGAGAAGTAGTATTTTTGCTTTCGGTATAGAGACGTAGATTAGTACTAGTACATTCCGTTGTCGTGTGCAGATTTATCAGGAATTTCCTGAATCGAATCCCAATGCTCGACAATCTTGCCATTGTTATCGAAACGGAAGAAGTCCATCGTGACGTATTCGTCACCATCTGGCCACTTTTGGTGTGTATGTAAGGCGACCAAGTCATCTTCTGTAACTGATCGTACAAACTCTATGGTTTTGCCGGGGAATTGTTTATGCATCTTTTCAAAGTACTCTATAAACGGTTCTGGGCCATCGGCAACAAGCGGATTGTGCTGGATATACTCATCTCCGACATATAAATCAACCGCCTTTCTGGGCTCACCCAGGTAGGCTGTTTTATAAAATGCTATTGCAGATTGCTTGTTTTGTTCGGGTTTATTCATAAATTCATTTTAACAAACCTAGCGAGTAGTAATGCATCTGTTAAATGTCAGACCTTGTATGTCAAAAATTCGCCATTGCTATTTCTGGCTCGAAAAAACGCTTGTCTAAATTAACGCCCAAACCTCGCCATTTATACAGCGGTATCCCTATAACAGGGGTGGGAGTCGTTACTCCCCCCATCAGCTTTGCTGAAAGCTAGTCAACTGATGCACAAAACTTGATTATTTATCAAGTTTTTAAACTTTTGCTGTTGTCTCCTTAGTACCAGAGGTAGATAATAGATACATGAGTTCACAAAAAGTAAAAGATTTTTGTAAGACCGTTGAAGAAACTTACCACAAGTTTGATTTTGGATACGCAGATCTTTTTAGGCAGGCAGCCGATAACGGAGATTACACGGACGAGGATGCCAAGTTTTTAGAATATGAGTTTATCATTTTCCGTTTTATGACAATTGATTCATTCAGACAACCTGGCAGAAAGCGTTTTGCACCAGCAGTAACTTATACCAACGGAGCTGTTTTTCCAGACATAAAGTTAGTTACAGATGAGCAAATGGCCTACTATCGTGAGCGTGCAGAAGTGTGTGAGAATCCTGTTATGAAAGCTCGCTATTTAGACTTTCTGTATGAACACGATTCTCAGACCAATAAATTCCAGATTGCTCCTGCCCTAGTCGACTCTTACTTAGATGCAAGCAATGTCATGGAGCACGACAATGAGATTGAGCGTATTGATTGCCTATCTAGGGCGTTTGTTATCAGCAAGACTTTTTCAAAGCAGATAATGGGCATACATGAAAAGGTAGTTGATAAGATTACCTTGCGGCTTGAGGAGCTTCGTAAAACGAATATTCGTTGGTGTCTTGAGCTTATGGAGATTGTTTACGATCAGCCTGGATCATTCTCAAATGAGGCAAAGCAGCTTTGTGTAGATATAGCCGAAGAAGGAATACGGCACTACACGGAGCAAGACAATAACTTCAACCTAAGAGGGCATTTTGTTGAACTTAAAAATAAGTTTCAGCAGATGTCAAGTCCAGAGAGCTTTGATCCTAAAGACGCGGCAAAGGAAAAAGCTCAAACCTTAATCGATGAGGCTGAGAAGCGAACCGATAGCGGGATTGTACAGCAACATTTTTACATGGAAGCTTTCGAGATTCTAAAAAAGGCTGGCTTATCTGCAGATGCCAACGAGCTTATCAAAAAAGTCGAAGCTATAGGCAACAGTGATACTTTTGAAAAAGAGTTCCAAAGCTTTTCTGTAGATGTTCCTTTGCCTCCAGAGATGTTTGAAGAAGTAAGGCAGGCACTTATGAGAGCCAAGGACAAAGGTGCATATATCGGTCTTTCAAAAAATTTCATTACCTCATGGGAGGATGCAGTAAAAGACAGTCAGGAAGGCCTACAGAGCGTTACGGATATGCTCTTCAACTCTACTCACATTTCTTCTAGGGGTGTGCCGATTTCAGCAGAAGCTGATAAAGAGTTACGGGGCGCTACAAGGTACTACGAGGCACAGGCACAGTTTAAGCAAATCATCTTACAAGAGACTGTAGGCAAGTTAATCGATGAGGGTAAGCTAACTAAGGCAGATGTAATGGCTAATTTTGCAAAAATTCAGCCGATTGATGATGATACCTTTAAATCAATAGAGAAAGGCCTAGATCTGTTCTTTGCGGGCGAGCATTTTGCCGCCGTGATGATACTGGTTACTCAGTTTGAGAACATGCTACTGTGCATGCTGCCTCAAGTGTTTGATACGCCACAGCATAGCTCAACGAGGGACGGAAAAGGATTGCAACCTAAAATGCTAAGCACGATACTAGATGACATACAGAGCTTCATTGGCGATGATATACATAAAGATTTTGAGTATATATTTATTGACCCGCTTGGTATGAATCTCCGTAATCTTGTTGCGCATGGTGAACTAAAGGTAACTCATGCCAACAGGCTATTTGGCTTACTTGTTATCCATGCATACCTCAGGATACTGGCTCGACTTGTCGGCGTGAAAGAGCCATAGCACGTGAACGGGGGTGCAAATCCGCACTGCATCGGTGTTGCCGTACCGCATCCTAGCTACGATGTAGCTATATCGATTGCAAGCACGACTCACATTGATAGCCAGAAAGAAAGAGTTGCGAGCAAGGTTCTTGATGTCATTCACGACAGTATTAAAAAACAGTACTACCCTTTCTTATTTAATCATGAGCGTGAGAAGCAGCCGATTGGTAGCATTGTAAGCTCGAAATTATTTAAGTTCCCTGATGGCGAGAAGGGCTTAGCAATTTTGATCGTCTATTTTACAAAGCCTGAAGCTAGTCTTGAATTTATAGCTGGAGAAAACAATACGGCATTTGAGCAATTCCAGAAATACATAAACTTGGATTTACTTATGGAAAAACATGATGAGAAAATGAGAAACTTCCAAGAGGTTGACCTAGGGCTTGAGGCTGAACTGAGTGCGTACTTTCTGTCGCATAAGGCGGGCGATAGTGGACAGATTGAAGTACGTAAATACAACATTGCTCAAATCGGTGATTTCAAAATCGTTATATATCCTAAAGATCACAAGCCTGCACATTTTCACGTAGTTTCTGAGCAGCGTAACATTAATGCAAAATTTACTATTGAGCCAGTAGAGCTGATTGGTATTAAGAAGGGTAATCTAAGAAAAGGTGATGAAAAACTAATTAAGAGATTTTTTCAGCTCAACCCCGAGAGGCTTGCCTACCTCAAGTGTGAAGCTATTAGGCTTGAGATCGAATCTTGACTTATCTCCCCCTTATTCTCAGAGTAGTGCAAGTCTCTGCTCTTACTTGGAATGCAAGTTAGCTTGGTATGGAACCTCTAGAATACTCATCCAACGATCTATCTCGTCCCTAATTTCGTGAAAACTTTTTCGTAGGTACTGCGCCAAATAAGACCACCCAGAGTCCAGAAAGCCTTCTTTTAGCCTCCTCACAATTTTTGAGCGGTCTACGTAAAATCGAAGAATGCCATGATATCGTTGTAGTATGTTTGGAAAGAAAAAAACTACGTTAGTTATCGCAATTCTAGCACTAGTAAGTGTACCACCCTTTTACCTCTATAACACTCTAGTTAATAGCGATTCTAAAGTCTCTGAAACGCACGACGAAACTACGCATTCACATACAGGAGATACCAGTGCACACAATCACTGGGAAGGTATTGTCAGTCAGGATGCTATACCACTTGGAGACGGAAATGTAACAAGCACGTCGCCTCAACGCGGCTACACTTATGCCTGTAACACGAATTTCCGTGGTGGTGGGGCGCGTCACGCT
>CAYGOR010000009.1:0-16934 GCA_964351635.1 uncultured Candidatus Saccharibacteria bacterium | reverse complement strand
CGGCTACACTTATGCCTGTAACACGAATTTCCGTGGTGGTGGGGCGCGTCACGCTGGTGACTGGATAAAAGACGATGGTACTTGGAATTATTTAGAAAAAGTAAAAGTTACGGGTGAGATTGAATGGCCGAATGCACATTATTCAGAAGACGTTAGTGAAAATGTACGTGTATTAAAAACCAATGGCCTGCCTAATGATTACACAACCGGCATCTTCCCAATTCAACGCTCTGACTCTGCCTACCAATATGACACTAACCCAAATGCAATCGGCGAACAGTCATTCAGCTACTCAATACCAAAAAACCCAACAGTCGCAGCGTCGCCAAGCTGCACTCCGCTTGGGCCGATTGGCGTCATGAATGATGGAGTTGTGTTGTTTAATTCGCTTGATGATGCAGGTCTAGACGCAGTAGCACACGAAACACAAGATAGCTGTGACGGGCATCCGAGTGGTGGTGAAATCTACCATTATCACAACGTGTCTAACTGTACTATTGAAAAAGAAACGGGCGCTTCCACGTTGGTTGGTTATGCACTTGATGGGTTCGGTATTTACGTGGAGCGAGACAGTGATGGGAACTTGCCAACAAATGCAGATTTGGACGAATGCCATGGAAGAACAAGTGAAGTAATGTGGGATGGCGAGTTAAAAACTATGTATCACTACTCGGCCACACACGAGTATCCGTATACCGTAGGGTGTTTCATGGGATCGCCAGTAGTAGGACGTGGTCGGTAACAAATATAGTTTGAGACGTTTTGCTCTGATATGTTGATTGTCGTTTATAATGACTAGGTGATTAACTTTTGTCGAAGATATTACGTTTTAATCCCAATCATTTATATTTTTGTTAGTGTTTTTTTGGTTCGCGATAAGGTTCAATTTGTTTACGTAACATCTGCACTTATAATAGCTTTAACGTTGAGTTTAAGTTACCAACACAAATCGGATTCACTGACTTTTCTGGCGCGGTGGCTTATTGCGCTTGCGTCCATAGGTTTAGTTGCGGCTGTAATACTCTCTGTAGAGAAGGTTGAGTTGCTTGCTGACCCAGATCGAGTTGCAAGCTGTAGCCTAAGTCCCGTAGTTGCTTGTTCACCTGTAATTGCTAGCGACCAGGCAAGCGCTTTCGGGCTGGCCAACTCTTTCATCGGGATATTCGCATTTGCCGCAGTTTTTACCGCTGGGATAACAATATTAGCAGGCGCAACAAAACTGTCTAAGCTTTGGTGGCGCACATTACTTGGCGGTATTTTATTTGGTGCCGTATTTAGCGGATGGCTTATTTATCAGGGTGTATTTGTAATAGGAAAGCTGTGTTTGTACTGCATGTTGGTATGGATAGTGAGCTACACGATGCTCTGGCTTACAACCGCGTACTGTGTAGAAAATAAGCACATTTCGTTTGGACATAAAGTTAATAGATTGCTCTTACGAAAATATGACTTGATGGCTGCTTCGGCTGTCATCCTTTTCGCTATTTTGTTCCTGAGGTGGTCCGATTATTGGCTGAGTCTTTTCTGACGGTTACCTGGCCATAAACAATAGGACGATGTAACTATACAAAATAACAATAAGGGCTCTTTACTGAGCCCTTATTGTCGCCGGGTTAAACTACTTATCTTATTTGTATGCTATTTCTTTTTACTTTTGACTTCGATCCTCTTAGGCTCTGGCACTGGAGTTAGCGGAACTTCTACCTTGAGTACGCCATCTTCTAAGTGTGCTTCGATCTTGTCCGGATTAGCTCTTTTTGGAAGCGCTATTCTACGGTAAAAACTACTTGAACTTTCACGAACAACATAGTTTTTGTCTTTGTCTTCTTCTTTTTCGCGTCGTTCTGCACTAATGGTTAGCGCACCCTCATCAACTCGTATATCGACATCTTTCTGCTCAAAATTAGGAAGATGGGCTTCAACCGCAAGCTTCCCGTCTTTTTCATATACATCTGTCGTTGGTATATTAACTCCCTTGAATGTAGACATTAAGTCATCGCCAAAAAAATGTTTCTGCAATGTAC
This sequence comes from uncultured Candidatus Saccharibacteria bacterium, assembly GCA_964351635.1. Classification (GTDB taxonomy): domain Bacteria; phylum Patescibacteriota; class Saccharimonadia; order Saccharimonadales; family SZUA-47; genus JAUHWW01. Next base: position 14,910 of record CAYGOR010000009.1, on the reverse strand, counting down.
TCAACTCTGCAAAAGGGTCCCACCTTGTAAGATTACTCATATTATATTCTCCTTTCGTTTTAGTTTAACGAGGCGGAGAGCACATATGGCTCTGCACTTATTATTGTATAAAAATTAGCACTCTCATGTCAAGAGTGCTAACTCGGTTATATCTGCTAGTTTTGCACAGATATGTATTTGCCGACTGCTATAATATAAGCTGGAGGAGCACTATGATGGCAGACAAAATTTTTATTACACAGTTCGATTTAGATCGACTGATGAAACTACTCAAAAAACGTAAACCTCAAGATGAATACGACCAAGCATTAGAGTCCGAGTTGTCTCGTGCTGAAGTAGTTGAGTCGAAGGCTATACCCGAAAATGTTATTACAATGAATTCAAAAGTTAGGCTGAAGACTAAGAATGACGAGAGCCTAGAATATAGTTTAGTGTTTCCTGAGAACGCGGATTTTACCCAGAGCAAGATTTCTGTGCTTTCACCAATCGGTTGCTCTTTAATTGGCTGCAAAGTCGGTAGCAAAATTACGCTTCCTACTCCAAAAGGCAGAAAAGAACTTATTGTTGAAGAGATAGTTTATCAACCGGAACGCGCTGGCGATTTCGACCTTTAAGCAGTGGTGCTATTTGCTAGTGTGAACTTTAGTTTCTGGGTGTAAGTGTCATATATCACAATTATTATGTGACAAATATATCGCAAATACGGTATCGAAGTTAACAGCAAAATAATACGTCCCTAGGTATTATTCCTAGTATGAATATGAGTAGGGCGTACGGAGCATTAGGGGTGACAACGATAGCAGTAGTATTAGCTACGGCTATAACTGTCACGATAAACTTAGTGCTATTAAGCTAATCTAACAATTGCTACAATAAGTGCATGAGTGATGTATTATCTGGTGGACTTGTGCATGAGATCCCCGTGGACCTCAAAAACGCAATTAACGAAGCAGAGGGCGTACGGAGTCTATGGGAAAACATAACTCCAATAGCGCGGAATGAATTTTTGTGCTGGGTTGAGAGCGCAAAGCAGCAAAAAACTCGCGAAAGACGAATCGAGAGAACCGTAGAAGAATTGCTTGATGGGCAGAAGAGACCTTGCTGCTGGGTTGGATGCATACATAGGACCGACAAAAAGCCGAGCAAGTGGCAACAAAATGTACTGATAGACAAAAAACCATTGAAGAAAAGCTAGCTTCCCAATTCTACACACCTAATAGATGTATAATGGGTTTATATGAGTAATTTTTCTATAGCTACGGCTATTCCCTATGTAAACGACAAGCCACATATCGGGCATGCGATGGATTTTCTGTACGCTGATATAATAGCGCGCTACAGAAAGCAGCAAGGCGATAACGTCATGTTTAGCATTGGCGCTGATGAGCACGGACTAAAAATAGCTGAGAAAGCAGAAGCTGCGGGTAAGACTCCGCAAGCTTTTACTGATGAAATAGTGCCGCTATGGGATTCATTCGCTAAGAAACTGAACCTTTCAAACAATGCGTTTATTCGCACGACAAGCGCCCAGCATGAAGCGGGCGCAATTGCGATTTGGAAAGCGCTGAGCAGCTACATCTACAAAGGCTCATATAAAGGCTGGTACTGCGTGGGCTGTGAAGAATATAAAACTGACAGTTACGTTAAAGACACCGGCGGCACATGTCCAGTGCACAATCGAGCGTATGATGAACTTGAAGAAGAGAATTACTTCTTTAAGCTGAGTTCTTTTAACGAACAGCTTATTAAATCGATTGAATCTGATGGACTGAAAGTCGTGCCCGAAAGCCGTAAAAATGAAATTCTAAATGTGTTAAAAGACGGGCTGTCAGACATTAGTGTTTCTCGTCCATCCGAGAAGTTAGCCTGGGGTATCCAAGTTCCAGGTGATCCTTCGCAAGTTATGTACGTCTGGTTCGAAGCGCTTATGAACTACGCAACTGTGCTTGGCTATCCAGACGGAGAAAACTTCAAGGCCTTTTGGCCTACAAACGTAAACGTAGTCGGCAAAGACATCATGCGCTTTCACGCTGCGATTTGGCCAGCAATGCTTATTGGCTTAGGACTAAAGACTCCGCAGCAACTCTACGTCCACGGACACGTATCGGCTGATGGTAAAAAAATGAGCAAAACTCTTGGCAACGTGATTGATCCTAATGAAGTCATCGATAAATTCGGTCTTGATGCGTTCCGATATTACTTCGCAAGGCATATTTCTAGTTATGATGATGGCGATTTCTCATGGGAGAAATACACCGATGTCTATAATTCAGAATTAGCTAATGAACTCGGAAATGCTGTTTCACGCGTCGCGGGGATGGTGCGCCGTTACCAAGACGGAGTTATAGGCGATATACCAGAGGCAGAGCACGATAGTAGCCGCTACTATGAAGCACTGGATACTTTCCGATTCGATAAGGCTTTAGAAGCTGTTTGGGAGCAAGTAAGGGGACTAAACCAATACATTGAAGAGGAAAAGCCTTGGCAGATAGCCAAAGAAGAAGACCCCGAACATCTACAGGAAGTGCTGGCCACAGCTTGCGCCGACTTATTAGAGATTGCCGAATTGCTTGCGCCTTTCATGCCCGATACTGCTAGTAAGATTCAATCAGTCTTCAGCGAAGGCATTATCAGAGACCTAGAAGGTTCATTATTCCCTAGAGCGGAGTAGTACTGTCGTGCAGCTGATCGATACACATTGCCACATCCATGATAGTGAGTTTCAGGGAAAATACGACCAACCAGTAGACCAAATTTTGGAAGAGGCTAAGTCTTCTGGAGTTACTAAATTGATATGTGTCGGAACGGATCTCAAGAGTAGCCTTGAGGCGGTTGAATTCGCAAACAGTCATGAGGGCTGTTTTGCTTCGTTGGCTATTCATCCTCATGAGGCTAAGTCAGCCAGTGAAGAGTCAATAAACTCTGCCCTCGTTGAATTTGATAAGCTTTGCGCAAATGAACGAGTCGTTGCAGTCGGTGAGTGTGGGCTCGACTATTATTATCATGACGACAGAGATGTCAGGCAAAAGCAGCGCACGATGCTCATTAAGCATCTGCAGCTAGCAGAAAAGTACAATCTGCCTATTATTTTCCACGTCCGTGACCAAAAACAAGCAGTAAAAGGTGAGAAAACTGCATTTGATGAATTATTTGAATTATTAGACCAGCATGAGAATGTTCGTGGTGTAATTCATAGCTTCTCTACTAATAGTAAGGTGTTAGAGCGCGTAATTTCATATGGATTATACGTAGGCCTGAATGGTATAATGACTTTCTCTAAAAATGAGGAACAGCTTAAAGCAGCTCGTCTCGTTCCAAGAGAGAGGTTACTGCTAGAAACAGATGCGCCCTTCTTGACGCCTACACCGTTTCGTGGTAAAATGTGTAAACCTGAGCATATCAAGCTCACGGCTAGCTTTCTAGCTAAATTAAGAGGAGAGAGTTTAGAGGAAGTAGCAGGTTATACAACTGCCAATGCCGAAAAACTATTTGAGATATAGAATGTCAGTCCTAAGCAATCTGGGTAATGATATAAAAGACTGGACCGAATTCCTTTTCGGGAATCCTGGTCATTTTGAACATGAAAAATCTGCTAAGTCAGAGTTTGCAAATCCTATAGAGCAATTTCCAAAAAGGAACGAAACACTTGAAGTTGCAAGCAGGGCAGTGGGACGCGCTGTTAGAGAGATGCACGAGAGTTCAGCAGTCAGAGACGGTCTAGCAAAAAGTTTCTCACTTGGAACTAATTTCTTAAATGATACCGTACGGGTACCGGACTCAGCACTTGATAAAGCACGTGTAAATGCTGAAGCAGTTCAAGCGATGGCCCAAGGAAATTACCTCGCTCCTTTCAGCGATGAGACACCTAAGACCGATCATCTTGATCGCATGCTAGAGACAGCAGACGAGGAAGAGCCTGTAACAGAAATCGCAGAGGCTTCAGGCTTGCCATCCAGGAGCGAAGCAACAGCTCGAGTGCTTGCAGCTGCCAATTCTAACGTTGTTAGTGCAGCGCATTATTCTCCAGATAACATCCTATAACTGTTATGAATATTATTACGCAATTTTTCAAGAATAATCTCTCCCGGAACAAAACTGCAGCTCAACTTGATAATGATTTAATTCGTATTGAGGCTAAAGTAAACGAAAAGCTATTCGGTCCCCAACCCAATGGAGGGAAAAGAGAATTTTTCTGTTTAGATGAGCATACTTGGATTTGGTATGAAGAATGGGTTGATGATGCTGGTGATCGTCATAAGGTAACAACCAGGTATGTTGTACGGCCAACTGAAATCGTTAAATCTCAGAATGGCGGAGCTTATCACAGGCTAACGCTTGCTGAAGCGGATAATTTCAAACAAGCCGTCGATACATATACAGAAACTTCGCAGAGGCAGATTTACCGAAAATTTGCAGCGGCGCAACAGAGTTAATATACTGCGGGTTCAATTATGAAAGAGCCAATCTACTTAGACTATGCGGCAGCGACACCGGTCGACTCCAAAGTGTTAGAGGCCATGCTGCCTTTTTTTACTAATGAGTTTTCTAATCCTTCCGCTATTCACACGCAGGGTCGCGCGGCAAGCGCGGTTTTAGAAAAGGCCCGAGAATCAGTCGCTCGCACAATCGGCGCTCGCCCGCCAGAAATTGTGTTTACTGCCGGCGGAACAGAGTCAATAAACCTGGCATTGCATGGCGCTACAGAACCGGGTGATGAAATCATTATTTCAGGTGTAGAGCATGATGCTGTGCGTAAAGCCGCTGCTCGGAGGGACATGTTTGTTTGCGGTGTCGATAAAAATGGTGTTATTGACCTTAAAGAGCTAGAGACGCTTATCAGCGATAAAACTCGCCTAATATCGGTAATTCACTCCAGTAACGAGATCGGGACAGTCCAGCCGATAAAAGAAATCGCAAGTATAGTCTCAGAAGTAAATAAACAGCGTGAGAAATCTGGGAATGAATTAAAACTACTGTTCCACACAGATGCTAGTCAGTCACCGAACTATCTTGATATACACGTGAAGCGACTTGGAGCAGACCTAATGACACTGAACGGTGGCAAAATATACGGACCAAAACAATCAGGAATTCTGTACGTAAAAGCAGGATTGCAGATACAGCCACAAATTTTAGGCGGCGGGCAGGAGAATGGAATGAGAAGCGGTACGGAGAACGTTGCATTTGCTGTAGGCTTCGCGAAGTCTCTGGAAATTGCCTCAGAGAACCGAAAAGAAGAGTCAAGAAGGCTGGAAAAGCTCACCGGCTGGTTTATTAACGAGTTACAAGAGCGTTTTGGAGCTATGATCAATGGTCATAAAACTCACCGTTTAGCTAATAATGTAAACGCGTGTTTTGAGGGTAAAGATAACGAAAGAATCCTATTCGCTCTGGATGATTCGGGCATAATGGCGGCGGCAGGCTCAGCATGCAGCGCTAGTAGCGATGAGCCGTCAGCTGTTTTAAAAGCGATCGGACTTTCTGATAAACAAGCTCAAAGCTCCATACGATTTAGCTTTGGACGTGGAACTACTAAAAAACATCTGGAAAGCACACTAGAGGCTTTGGCAGTTGCCTTGCAGTCCTAAGCACTGGTAACTGATAAGCAAAAGCGGTATACTTTTCAGCTAGAGGCACTCGGGCACCGCTAGGTAGATATTTAAATAGCGTTGTAACCCAATTAGATGCTTAATTAGATAATCTACATGCTAAAACTAAAATCATTGCTTACTGTAAAGAAGATCACCTCGGCTCTAGGGCTGTTAACTTTAGTATTTTTGACCCAGGTTGGCCCCATATCAGCGCAAACTATAACGCAAGGTTATAACAGTGACAAACCACTACAGCGTGCAACCATAGTATCCCTTACTGAAGATGACTCCCTTAAAGTTGAAGCGGCGACTCTCGACAATATAGATCGGCTGCACGGAGTAGTAGTCGGCAGAGGCGACGCCACATTTTTACTTACGGCTGAAGAAGAGCAGGTACTTGTTAGTACTAACGGTCGATTTGAAGCATTTGTTAGTAATGAGAACGGTGCTATTGAGCCGGGAGATTTCATAACGATATCACGGGTATCAGGCATCGGCATGCGAGCGGGAGAAGCCGAGCCAACTTTAATTGGCAAAGCGAACGGCAGTTTTAACGGAGAAGAAGGAGTGCTGAGCACTACTGATATAACTGTTGGTGGCGCTACTCAGCAAGTAGCAATTGGTAGGATACAAATTGATATTGGCGTATCTGGTAATCCGCTTTATAAGCCGACAAAAGCAAACGTTCCTGGATTTCTCGAGAAATTAGCCGAAAATATCGCGCAAAAGCCAGTCAGTCCCTCGAGAATATATCTAGCTATGTTCGTGTTCTTTGCCGCCGGTGTTGTGGCTGGAGTATTACTTTACTCAGGTATTAAAAGCAGTGTTATTTCTGTCGGTCGTAATCCACTAAGTAAAAAATCGATTACCAAAAGCCTCATGCAGATTATATTAACAGCTGTAATCATTTTGTTGTTGGGCATTTTTGGCGTATATTTATTACTTAGAATATAAGCGTAAGCAAAAAGAGGTGGGAGCGCTCTTGTTTAAAAATAAAATTACATGAGTTTAAGCGTTTTACTACTAGTACTATTTTCTATTGCCGCTGTGGCTGGCGGAGTTATAGTCTCTTTGACGCGTGGCACCAAGACCAAAAATGTTAAAAACCCAAAACCACCCAAGCATCCTAAAAAAGATGCGAAAGGCAAAGCCGTCACCGGCGATGATGTCGCTGAAGCCGCCAAGGATGACGTAGAGCGTGTATTTAATGATGAGTTCCGTGAAGAGCTACGCAACCGAGGTCGTTTGCACTTCGAGAAGATTATAAGTGAGAACGCCATGTTCTTACAGCAAGATTTACGTCTAACCACATCTGAGCTAAATGAATTCATGAAGAATGAGATTACTAGCACGCTTAAAGAAGAATTCAAGAAGTACGAAGAATCGATCAATGATGCCAAGCAATTAGCAATTGAATCTATTCAACAGACCCAGAACACTTTGGAGGAACAACGCCAAACACTCACCCAGCAGTTGACCGAGCAGCTAACCACAGAGAAGCAGCACAGCCTGCAGCGGTTTGAAGCTCACATGGCAGACATTGTGAATCACTATGTCTTAGAAGCTGTTGGCGAGCAAATTGATATGAGTGAACAGCTGGATTTTATTATTGGTCAACTTGAGCGAAATAAAGACGCAATTGTGCGTGACGTCCAAGACGGGGCTTGAGCCAAAAGGCCAAATAGGGGCAATCGTGGAAGAACAACAAATATCACAACCAACCAGTCAAAATAAAGTATCGAGTGATATCGTACTGCCAGCTAGCGTAGTATCGCCTATGGATGTATCAAGATTATTGCGTGAAATCGAACAAATCGATGACTTTTTTAGTCAGGCCGAAATACGCGAAAGCGGTGCACCTACTAATATGCCAACAAATAGTCTGCTAATGGAGACGCTAGTTAACAACAACCAATTAAACCTACTTGAGCAGCAGCATAGGGCAAGATTGGTACAGTTCCTAAAGGACACTGATAATAGCGCTCCAGTCGTTCACATGAGCTTTAGTGTGGACCCACCCGGTAAGCTTACGCAGCAACTGGCAAACTGGCTTAGAGAAAATATTGACAGCAGAACACTGATTACAGTTGGCTTGCAGCCTAACATCGGAGCAGGCTGCGTACTGCGAACCACAAATAAAATATTTGACCTCTCTCTCCGAGAGTTTTTTACGCAGAAACGTCAGGTATTCATTGATCGAATGCATATTGCGCTAACTGAAGTTGCTAAATCAGATGCTCCACAGTCGGTTAGGAGCGCAGAAGCATGACAGCAACAGCTACTGGCAACCAGCATTTCGATAAACTTGTAGAAACAGGCAAGCCTGTCGGAGAGGTTATTGGAGTAGAAAAGTTCATTGTCAAAATCAAGGGCATGCAGCCGTGTAGGGTCCACTCGCTCGTAATGTTCGAAGACGGGTCAAAAGGCTTTGTGCACCAGGTTTTGAAAGACATGGTAATAGTACTTCATCTTGGTGAAGTTGAACTTAAGTTGGGTATGATTTCGGTTCTCCAGCACGAGGAGCTGGTAAGTAAGGTTGGCAAAGACTTTGTCGGCAGGGTTATAGACGTTACAGGTAACCCACTGGATGGTAAGGGCCCAATTGCGGCAGACTCAGTCCGTGCGGTATTTAACCCAGCTCCACCTCTGTATGCACGTAAATTGCTCGATACACAGTTAGAGAGTGGCGTTACGGCGTTGGATGCATTGTTCCCAGTCGTGCGCGGTCAGCGTATGGCTATGCTTGGCGATAGTAAGTCAGGAAAAAGCACCTTAGCAACGCAGATGGTTATAAATCAAAAAAATACCGATCAGATTGTTGTCTACGTTCTTATTGCAAAACGACGCACAGACATTGATACTCTGCTATCTCGATTGCAAGAGGCAGGCTCTCTTGAAAAGGCGATAGTGGTAGTGTCAACTATGTTCGAGTCATTGGTTATGAGCTATATCGCTCCCTATGTCGGCTGCGCTATGGCAGAATATCTTTGGGAAGATCTCGGCCAAGATACGATAATTATTTACGATGACCTTACATCACACGCTCAAGCTCACCGTGAAGTAGCACTATTGTCTGGAGTCAGCCCTGGTCGTGACTCATACCCAGGAGACATGTTCTATGCACATTCAAGTCTGCTGGAACGCGCTGGTAGACTCGAGAAGAACAGCGCTCATTTAACGGCCATTCCATTGGTTAACGCAGCAGGTGGCGATATCACGGCGTATTTGCCTACAAACATCATGTCAATTACTGACGGTCAGTGGATACTGGATATGGATATTTTCAGAAACGGTGTTCGACCGGCTGTAAATATGGGATTGAGTGTTACGCGTGTCGGTGGAGTTGGTCACAACAAGAGACAAAAATCATTAGCTGCTCAGACTTTGAAAATGCTGGCTGACTATCGCCAATCAGAGGAATTTTCACACTTTGGATCTGAACTTGCGGTAGAGGCCAAACGTGCCCTGGAGACTGGTAAACGTGTATTTGAGCTATTAACCCAGGGTCCAACCGACGTATACTCCTTTACAGCACAGCAGTTGATGCTCGACATAGCTTTGAACGTAGAAGACGGCGTCGTTATAGATATTAACCAGCTAATGCTACACGTAAATGATATAGCAACTGCCATGGAGAACGACAGTGATGAAGCATACGAAAAAGCTAAAGCAGAACTGCTAACCAAAGCGACTGTTGAACTTAAGGGAACTCCTAAAAAAGATTCGCCAAAAAAAGACGAATCAGCCGAAAATAAGTCAGAAACTAAAGAAGAAACACCAGCTACTACTGAAACAGAATCCAAAGATACAAGTGAACCGAGCTCTAAGGATGCAGAGACAAAGGACGAAGGTTCGACTGAAAATGTAGTTGCTGAGGAAAAAGAGGACAAAAATCAGAAAACTGAAAATGGTGAAGACGACAGCAAAGAATCCAAATCAGAAACCGAGGGTGAGAGCGCATGAGACAGCCAAATGATATAGAGCGAGATGAAAAATCTATCGGTACATTGGTGGAACTAACAGGTGTATTTGAAGGTATTGCTAGTATGCGTATCGCGCAAATTAAAAACCAAGTTCTGCAGGCAACTGCTTTCTTCAATGATCTCTGGGAGATATATTCTCAATTAAGGGTTGATAATATGTTCAGATTTGGCCGTAGTCAAAATGCCGACAAAGTCATTAACAAAGATTTGTATATTTTAATCACAGCAGAAGGCGGCTTTAGTGGAGATATCGATCAAAGATTAGTGCGTGTAATGCAGCAGACATACGATAAGGACAAACACGATATCGTAGTGATTGGGCATCATGGAGCTATGCAATTAGCGCAGCAGGGCATTTCATTCATGAAGTATTTTAAATTGCCTACGAAGGATAAAAATATTAATGTATCACCGATTATTCAGTATGTGCAGCGATATCAAAAAACAACTGTTTTCTATCAAGAATATGTCTCGCTGATGGTGCAAGATGTCAAGAGAATCGAGCTGTCAGCTGCCGTCCAGGAGCAAGGTAAAGCTAGCGACGGACTAGAAAAGAAAGAAATCATTACTGCTGAAAATACAATTTTTGAGCCGAGTGTATATAGCGTGATCGATCACTTGGAGAGGTCTATGCTGCAAATAGCCATGAGCCAACTTATTCTGGACTCGAAGTTAGCCCAATATGCCAGCCGATTCCGCGCTATGACAGCCAGTCATGAAAAAGCGGAAGAGACTAAGGGCGAGCTTCGCCTGGAGTACAACCGCTCAAAACGAGCTATAAAAGACCAGCGCCTTAAGGAGATTATCAACGGATTGCGAAAGGCGAAGGTTACAGCATAATGAGTGTCGGACACGTAATATCGATAAAAGATTTGGTTGTGCTTGTTCAGTTTGAGGAAGATCCGCCTCGAATTCATGAAGTAATTGCTGTTGATAACGGGCATAACACCAGGCTATTAGTAGATCATTTAGAGCCTGGAGGAATAGCATTCTGTCTAAATGTTCGTAGTGACCGAAAGATCGAAAAAGGCATGCCGGTGCAGACAACTGGACGCGGTATAGAGATACCTGTCGGCGATGCTACAATCGGTCGCATACTTGATCCTTTAGGTGATCCACTTGATGGGTCAGCAGCGATTGAAGGTGATGATGTCCCGCGGAAGGACATACTTAAGCTGCCTCCTAGAAGTACAGATTTTAGCGTTCAAAAACCTGAGATTTTAGAAACTGGAATTAAAGTTATCGATTTCTTCACTCCATTCGTCAAAGGTAGGAAAATTGGTATCATCGGTGGTGCTGGTGTAGGTAAAACTGTTTTGACAATGGAGCTCATTAATAATATCGCTCAGACTGGCGGTGGACTCTCGTTTTTTGCTGGTATCGGTGAGCGAATTCGAGAGGGTCACGAGCTATGGGACACGCTACGCGAATACTACCTTTTGAAAAATACGTGTATGTTCTTCGGACAAATGAATGAAAACCCAGTTCAGCGTGCATTAATTGGCATTAGTGCTGTGGCTGGAGCGGAGTATTTCCGTGATGAAAAAGGCAAGGATATCCTATTCTTCGCCGACAATATGTACCGATTTGTTCAAGCTTCAAACGAATTATCAACCATTCTCGACCAAGTGCCTAACGAAGGTGGTTATGAGCCTACGATTTTCTCAGATGTTAAAGTTTTGCAGGACCGTTTGAGTTCAAACGAAAAAGGATCAATTACCAGTGTGCAAACGATTTATGTTCCTGCCGACGACCTCTCCGACCCAGCAGTGCAGATGATCCAGCATGAGCTTGATTCTACGATAGTGCTATCGCGTAAAATAGCCGAGCAGGGAATTAGACCAGCTGTTGATTTAAGTCAAACATCCTCAAGTCTGTTAACACCAGAGATAGTAGGGGACAGACATTATAATCTGAGCGTCCAAGTTATGGCACTACTTCAGAAATATGAGTCACTGAGAGGTATTATCGCTATTATCGGTGAGAATGAGCTGTCAGCTGCCGATCGAGCCGATTACGCCAAAGCTAAAAAGCTCATCAAAAACTTTACGCAAAACATGAATGTTATGACAAAGCACAATGGTGTGGAAGGTGAGTTCTACACTCGTGATGAAACACTGCAGTCTATCGAGGAAATTATAGTCTAATGGTTGCCGAGAAGGAGGATTCTACTGATGCTGCTGCCGTAAGCTCCACTTCTAGCTCTAAAAATTCTGATCCCACGATGATGGAGATTAAGGTTTATTCACCTTACCAGACTTACTTTGACGAACAAGCACACAGTATAAGCGCCGTTAACGACACCGGACCATTCGACATATTAAAAGGTCATCACCAGTTTATTACGCTGTTAAACCCTTGTGAACTAGAAATACGAACAGCTAAAGGCGACGAGAAGATCAAGATTTCGCGCGGCGTGATGTACGTTAAAGAAGATAAAGTGACAGTTTTCTTAGACGTTTAACCCTGTCTTGAATTAATCAATGACTACGTAATCGAAGCTGACAGAGCCAGCCGAGGTTGCCGTAGTAGTAGATATGGTGAATCCGTTGCTGTTTCTACTGCTAAGGTAAAAAGTGCCTGAACTTATTGAAGCAGATCCCAGCGAGGCTATAGGAGTTATAACGACATGCGGATTACCGGAGAAAGTAGTTCTGAATGTAACCACTGCTAAAGTACCAGCGCTTGCGCTAGAACCTATGTTAACTGTTACAGTGCCGGCGGTATCTGTTCCACTGATTGTTACCGTGCCACCTGATCCTACGGCGCTACCCCTGGCAACTCCAGGTGTACCACCTCCTGCATCTATATGTCGGTTGAAAGTTAGATCTCCATTGAGCTGTATTGCATCAAGCACAATCGACGGCGCTGATATAGTTCCTCCAAAGCTCGCTGCTCCCGAAACGGATAAGTTGTTTTCTACACTCAATACACCCTGAACACTGGTGTCTCCGGCGATTGATAAACTATTTACCTGCACTTCGTCGAACTGACTGGTTCCAGATACGGTTATTCCAGGAAGATTAAGTTCACCTCCAACCTTAATAGGACCGGCAACGTCAAGACCGTCTCTGACCAACACTTTACCGTTAAATACTGCATTTGACTCGACGGTTAGCAGTTGCTTAGGATCGCCAACTGTAGCTTCGTTGCTTGTAAGGTTATCGATTGCATCCTGCGTTAACTCCTCGGTCTGTATGTCATCCAAAGACTGCTGCTGTTTGTTACCGGAATTTATGGCAATCGCGACAATTATTCCCGCTACGACCAGAATTAGAATAAATGCCAAGAGGTAGACATTTAATCGGGCTGCAATACCACTAAATATAGCCCCAATACCCCCTTTCCCACCTTTTTTCTTAGTGTCAGACGACTCGCCATCTGGAGTAGCAGTCACTTCAGTGTCTTTGTCTTCTAGTGACTCTAAAGCATCGCTGCCCTCATTTGGGTTATTAGGTGTCTCAGTTATTTCTGGTTGCTTTTCTTCGTTTTCGTCGGCCATTTCCACCCTTTTGGGAGCCTATGACTATGCATAAGCGTTTATCACTCTTGAAGTGTACGGCAAAATAACACAAATGTCACGTGCAAGCAGTAGCAAGTATATTTGCCAGAATATACTGCTTATGCAATACTATTTTCATAACAACAAGAAATAAAAAACTATGGCATACCACCACAAAGTAAACACTTATCACAGAACCCGGAGAGCAAATAAAACAAAGCGATTTACTGCACTGATTATCATGGTTATGTTGATCGGTGGTGGAGCGGTCGGAGTAGACTGGCTCTTAAACGAAATTCGCTCTACTCAAACTGTTGTAAGCTCAGAATCTAATGCGACTGTGCAGTCGGCTCAAATTAACATATTCCAGACGCCGTACTTCAAGTTTCAGGCTGATCAGACTTGGAGAGAAGTCTCAGATGAGTTAAATGCCAGTTCGACGGATGGCTCTAAGCAGTATTTGTATAGAAGCTTTGATAAAAACCTTATCGAACATGAGCTCTGGGTGACTGTTGATTTACCAATAGATTACAAGCTTGAAAGACACAATGTGCCTACCCGCGTAGTGCCTGTGCAGATTGAAGCAGATGGAACACTTACTAGTATTGGACAGGTGTCCGAACCGTGCGTCGAGGCTTTGCCTGACAAAGAAAAAGATAATTTGACTCCTAGGGTAATCTATCAAAAAGATATCGAATACTACTGCAGTCCGAACCAAGTCAATGACTATTTCGTAGCGGTTGGAGTTCCTGGTGGGACCACGAGGCTACCCATGAAACAGAGCGATAACTCTGTCGTAGACATCTCGATAACATATAGGAATACTACAGCTAACCCAGGGCCACAGCAGCTAAACTCCATCTTATCCACATTCCGCTCGCTATAGACTTCTTTATGTGGATAACTTCTTATGCTTGTTTTTGCTCTCAAACTGTTTGATGGTATATTGCAAGGGCAAACCTAAAACAAAAACAAATATAAAAGGAGAAATTATGAAACAATCCTTTGCGGATTCGGCGTTTGTACTGCGAGCAAAACGCTTAACCGCACTAACGCAAGCAGCTATTTTAGCTCTTGCAGTGACCTTGCCTTTATTGGCGGTCAACCAAGCCTCGGCAGCAATTATTTCCAATCGGGAAGTAACAATATCAACCTCAGAAGCCAGCGCTTCAGCAGAATACGTATTCGAATTCGATTTCGCCGCACAAGTTGTGAACGGTATCATATTCGAGTTTTGTGACGACCCGTTGCCACAGAACACATGTAATCTTCCTGCTGGCATGAACGTCCAGAGGACAAACGTATCTATCTCAGGAGACACAGGTTTCCAGAGTGGAGTAGATTCCTTCAGCGAGTTCGGAACAGACGATACTAACGACTGTGATGACATCGATGACAGTGCTGATGACACAATGTTCTGTGTTACGGGTACAAACGCTTCAGCCTCAGGAACAGACGCTACAGTCACACTAGATGGGATTACAAACCCAAACAGCGAAACAACTGTTTACATACGAATACAGCTGTATTCTGACGCGACATTCACCACAGCTGGTGATAACGGTACTGTTGCAGCTGCAATCGTAGCCCAGCTTACTGTTAACGGACGCGTTCAAGAACGCCTAGAGTTTTGTGTTGCAGCCGTGGACGACGCCGATGACCTAGTTGGAACAACATTTTCATCTGGTGGTATCGCTGACTGTATAGCACTTACTGACACTAACGTTGATATCGGAATTGTGGACGAAAGTTCAATTGCAATTTCACCTGTTAACACATCTGCTACCAACGGTGCAGATGACGACTACGGTATCTTGATGGTCAACACTAACGC
>CAYGOR010000008.1:0-22677 GCA_964351635.1 uncultured Candidatus Saccharibacteria bacterium | reverse complement strand
CCTCTCACCTCCACAACGTCAATGTGGCGCTCTAGCCAAATGAGCTAATCGCCCGTCGTTAGCATGTGATGGTAATCTAGCTGGGCCGTCGGCAAAACAAGTTTGCCCAACAACCCAAGCTATATTACCAAGCTGCTCTCTCTCGAAATCAAATCGGAATTTAATTTCGTATAGCTGCAATCTAACAGGGGAAAATTATACAGCTAAGCATTGTCTTTAACAATAGCTATATCATGGTATGCATAAGCAGGATTAGGTTTATAACCTTCATGATATAAAAATGTGCTCAATCCACACGTGGGGAAAAGCCAGTAAAAATAGGCTAGCATTATGCTGCTAATGCCTGTATATTTATGTGCAGGTGAGTTTTGGGAGAGGTTTTAAAAAACTGATCCACGATTGTATCTATTTGCGAGAGGATACAAGCCAAAGTTAGAAGGAGTCGAGAAGACTCCTTCTTTTAATTTGCGCTCCTGGTATACTGAGCGTAAAGAGTTATCAAAGGAGATAGAAATGGCTGATAAAGAGCAGCAAGACAACCTATATGCCATGAGGCATAGTTTGGCGCACATAATGGCAACGGCAGTGCTTAGGTTATGGCCAGAGGCGAAACTAGGAGTTGGCCCAGTTGTAGAGAACGGATTCTACTATGATATCGACATAGATGGCGTCCAGATTTCTGAGGATGACTTTAAGAAGATTGAAAAAGAAATGCGCAGCATTATTAATGCAAAGCAAGAATTTAAGAAGTCTATGAAACCTATAGACGAGGCAATTTTATGGGCGCAGGGTGACTCGCAGCCCTATAAAGAAGAGCTACTAAATGACCTTAAGAGAGCTGGTACGACTATTGCCAAGGATCTTCAAAGCAGCGAAATGGGAGTGGTGGCTACCGAATCTGGCGTAGTTGATGAAGTTAGTTTTTATACTAATGGAGATTTTACGGACCTATGCCGTGGACCACACGTCGAAGATACTGGCAAGGTAGGCGCATTTAAGATTATGCGCGTGGCTGGCGCTTATTGGAGAGGTGATGAAAATAAGCCACAGATGCAGCGACTTTATGGGGTCGCTTTTGAGACAAAAGAAGAGCTAAATAATCACCTGCAGATGCTAGAAGAGGCAAAGAAACGCGATCATCGCAAGATAGGTAAAGAGCAAGACCTATTTGTTTTCTCTGATATGGTTGGCTCTGGCTTGCCAATGTTCACTCCGAGGGGAACTATCCTGAGGGAAGAACTGGCTAGGTTTAGTAATGAGCTAAGGGAAGACATCGGATTCCAAAAAGTGTGGATTCCTCACATGACAAAGCACGACCTTTATGAGGCAAGCGGGCACTGGGACAAATTCGGTGACGAGCTATTCCTGGTCAACAGCCAAGAGACTACTGATCAACTGGTTCTAAAGCCTATGAATTGCCCACACCACACCCGGATATATGCGTCACAGCCACGCAGTTATCGTGATTTGCCAATCAAATATCTGGAGACCACTACTGTATATCGAGATGAAAAAAGCGGAGAACTGCATGGTCTTTCTAGAGTTCGATCTGTAACTCAAGACGATTCACATGTATTTTGCCGTGAAGACCAGATAGTAGGATTCATTGAAGAGCTTATGGAGGCTGCGCAGCGACTTTACGGGACTGTCGATATGGACCTAAGCCTAAGGCTTTCATACAGGGATGATGGAGACGGTTATATAGGATCACAAGAGCTTTGGGATTCAGCCCAGAAGCAGTTAAAAGACGCTGTAGCCAAAACTAATATTGAGTTCGTGGAAGAGTTCGGCGAGGCGGCCTTTTATGGACCAAAAATCGACTTTATGGCCAAAGACGCCATTGGCCGTAAACACCAATTAGCAACTGTGCAATTGGATTTTGTGCAACCGGAACGCTTCGGACTTGAATATACTGCCGAGGACGGAAGCATGAAGTGTCCAGTAATGATTCACAGCGCCCTGCTTGGTAGTATCGAGCGATTTTTAAGCGTTTATATCGAGCACACAGCTGGTAACTTCCCAATATGGTTAGCCCCAGAACAAGTTCGCGTCATTACCGTTAATCAAGAGGACAAGACGACGTCACTAGCTGACGACATCGCAGTGCTGGCTAAAAAGCTAGGAGTGAGGTTACATGTCGATAATGATAACGAATCAGTTAGTAAAAAAATCCGCGTGGCTGTAAAGGCCAAAGTCCCATACATCATCGTTGTGGGCGATGATGAAGTAGCAAGAGGGATATTGAAGCCAAGGGTTCGCCCGGATATCGCGGTTATGAGCGTGCAATCAGAGATCCATTACGAACAATTTGTCCAAACTGTTGCTAACGAAGCTAAAGCACGCATAATCAAATCAAGTCTGTAGGTACATGGAGCAGGATTCTCTTAAATCCAAGGTCCAAGAAATCGTGGCTAAAATACCAGAAGGCCGCGTTATGACTTATGGCCAGATCGCAGCGCTTTGTGGCTCCCCGCGAGCTGCGAGGGTTGTCGGTGGAGTAGCTCACTATGGCGATTCGTCATTACCTTGGCACAGAGTGGTTAACAAAAAAGGTGGCTTAGCTAGCGGCTATCATGGCGGCAGACGAACTCAGAAAGAACACCTGGAGGCAGAGGGCGTTAAAGTGGAAGGCAAAGAAGGTGAATATAAAGTTGATGTAGAGGAAATAATCTGGTGGCCAAAACAAAAATAGTCGCAGTAGTCGGTCCGACTGCCTCGGGCAAATCAGGTCTAGCAATGCAAATTGCAAAGCATTTTGACGGGGAGATAATCGCAGCAGATTCGCAAACGGTCCGTAAATCTCTGGACATTGGAACCGCTAAGCCTACTAAAGAAGACAGGTCAATGGTAAAGCATCATCTGGTAGATGTTATAGAGCCGTATGAAAGATTTACCGTCGGGGATTTTAAGAGGTTGGCGCTGAACGCTATTGATGAAATTAATTCACGAAATAAACTAGCTATTATGGTGGGCGGCAGCGGGCTATATATCGATAGCGTGCTGTATGATTTCTCGCTCAGAGAGGTCCCCGACAAAGAACTAAGGCAGCAGCTAGAGAGCTACTCTGTAGAAAAGCTCCAGTCGATTATTAGTGAAAAGAAGTTAGCAATGCCTGCCAATTTGCGTAACCCGCGTCACCTGATCCGAGTTATAGAAACTGCTGGTGCTCAGCCCGCAAAATCAGAGCTAATGGAAGGCTGCATAATCGTAGGTATTAATCCTCCGAAAGAGGTGTTGTCTACTCGGATAAAAAAGCGTATCGCACAGATGATGGAGGATGGTCTACTCGAAGAAGTCGAAAGAATCCTACAAGAGTACGGCGAGCCACCGCAGCAAGTTGATGCAATCGCCTATAGAATCGCGCTTGATCATCGCGGCTCTGTCGGCGCATACGATGCTAATTCTATAATTGAAAAGTTAGCAACTGCCGACAAGAAATATGCTAAACGCCAGATGTCGTGGTTTAAGCGCAACAAGGACATACGGTGGTTTGAACACGCAGATGATGCGAATAACTATTTAGTGGAACTTCTTTCAGACAAAGCCTGAACAAAACTGTTACAATAGACGCAAGAGAGGTGAACACATGGAACAGCTTTTTGGTTCAAAAACGAGAGTAAAGTTGCTCAAACTATTTATGAGCAATCCGAACAGGTCTTTTTACGTGCGGGAAATCACGCGAAAAATTGAAGAGCAGATTAATTCGGTGCGCCGTGAACTATCGAATATGCTCGGCATGGGTATTATCACCTCGGACAGCACAAACAATAAGCTCTACTATGAGGTGAACCAAAGCCACGAACATTACGAGGCACTTAAGCTTTTGTTCACTGGCAAAAAACCGCGAGCTACTCAAGCTGTCAAAACGAAGTCCGGTGCAAAAGAAGAGCAAGTGGACGATAAGGAAACTAAGAAAAAAGACACTACTAGCGTCGCAACCGAGACAGTCATGGCAGACGAAAAGGTGTGGGGCAAGATCCCTCAGCTGGACGGACTGCTTTACAGCGGAGTATTTACTAGAGAGAATAATTCACCAGTCGATATAATGATTATTGGAGGCGTCAGCGTTAAACAAGCTGAAACAGCCATAGTCGATTTAGAAAATGAGAAGAACACTGAGCTTCGCTATGCAATTATGACTCCTGAGGAATGGCAATACCGTAAGCAGGTGAATGATAAGTTTTACGGGCAAGTCATGGGCGGTAAGAAGCAGATAGTTAAAGACACTAAAGAGTTATTTACTACAAAGTAGAAAAATAAAGGAGAAAATATTATGGAAATCGAATTTTACGGGGCAAACTGCTTGAAACTAAAAACTAAGGAAGTGACCATCTTAGTTGATGACAATCTGACGAAACTGGGTGGAAAGACTCAGGTCTCTAAAGACAATGTGCTGGTGTATACCAACCTGATGCTGAAGGATGAAACAGCTGCTGAAAAATCTCGTTTAGTCATAGATGCAGCGGGGGAATATGAAGTAGGTGACGTTACTGTTTCTGGAGTGCAGACAAGGGGTCACATGGATGAAGAGGGCTCTGAAACAGCAACCGTCTATCAGTTTACTTACGGCAACCAGACAGCTACTGTGCTGGGCCATATTCACCCAAATTTGTCCGATGAAGTCCAGGAGCTAATAGGTGGCACCGATGTGCTCTTCATTCCGGTCGGCGGCAACGGATATACGCTTGACGCTACTGGTGCAGCAAGTGTTATCAAGAAGAGTGAGCCTGATGTAGTCATACCTACGGCGTATGAAACAAAGGGTCTAACCAATGAGGTGCCACTGGCGCCACTAGAAGAATTTCTAAAGGTTTCGTCAATGACAGCTGATGAGCCAATAGATAGTTTTAAGCTAGGGAAATCAACTGAAGGCGATGCTAGCCAGACTAAGCTAGTGATTCTATCAGCTAAATAGAGCACAAATAAAAAAAGTGAAAGGTGTTAATACAACCTTTCACTTTTTATTTGCGGGTGCAGTCTAGCTAACTATACCTTTTCGCTTGAGCGTACGTAGTGCGCTGGTGGAGATTTTCATGCGGACTTTTTTGCCATCAACAATTAGAGTCTTTTTCTGAAGATTTGGCTCCCAGACCTTATTGGTGCGTCGCTGAGAAAAGCTGACGTTATGTCCGAATTGCTTTCCTTTACCGGTGAGTTCACATTTTTTCACAATTATTTCCTGTCTTTCGTATTGGTGTATTATCTTACTACTTTTTACTCTTTGAATCAAGGGTAAAATAGCAGTGCGTTTAGGTTATACTTTAGGTTAAATGTTATTTGATAATACTTTACTCGACATAGTGGTCTTTATTGTCGCCTTGTTTGTTAGTATCAGCATCCATGAGATGATGCACGGATATGTCGCATATCGGCTAGGTGACGATCTGGCCCACTCTCAGGGGAGAGTGAGCTTTAATCCAATACGACATATTGATCCGCTTTTGACTATTGCTTTGCCAGCAGGAATGGTTTTGTTGGGTCTTCCGCCCATCCTGGCAGCAAAGCCTGTACCCATAAACCCTCACCGTATTAGCGGTGAAGAGCTTGGACTTGCGGCGGTAGGAATCGCAGGCCCACTTACAAACTTAGCACTGGCCTCGTTGGGCGCTATTATGATTAATTTGGCTGAACCATCAGGGGTTATTTTTGATATAGCGCTGCTGTTCGTGCAGCTCAATGTAGCGTTGTTCGCGTTTAACATGCTGCCTTTGCCGCCCTTAGACGGTTCCAGGGTATTGTATGCCGTAGCTCCTCCGGCTGTGCAGCGAATTCTGGAACAGATCGAACAGTTTGGACTGATATTTATTATTGTGATTTTATCCTTCCTACTGCCTGTTATCGGACCAATACTCACAGGAGTTAATGACTTTCTGCTAAAAATATTACTGTTCTGACCTAGTGGTTAAGCGGTATACTAGGTACAGACAACGGCCATCGGTCTTGTCATGTAGCCATCGGCTGATATGATTTCCTGAACAAGAAATCATAGGAGTCATACGTAGAGCTTGATTGCTCGTTATATGCGCAGACTCCACCTAGCAAATTGCCAGGTAAATCTGAAGCCTGGTGGCTACGTGAGAGAATCGATATTCATAAAATAGTCATAATTAAAACAAATGAAACAACTAAAATTCAATCACACCTACGCTAAGAAAATTACAGATGGGGACAAGCGTGTAACGCTGAGACTTGGCGACCCTGGGTTTCGCGTTGGTGAAACAATAGAGCTGGTCGACAAAATTGATACTGATAAACCAGACGAGTGGAAAATAGTAGGAGAAATGACTGTAAAATCAGTACACTCTCAAAGGTTAAAAGACCTGACAGAAGATTTATTAAGGGCTAGTGAGATAGGTAGTGACATAGAGAAAACAGTCACCTTGCTTAGGCGGTTTTACGGTGAGCAAGTGAATGCTGACTCACCAGTGTCTCTTATTAGTTTTGATTTTACTGCATATGAGGAACCAAAGCCATATCTAGCCATGGTAGACAGCGGCGAAAGAGTCAGCAGGGCTATAATGCAGGCCGACGGAGGTTCTAGAGGCAATCCTGGCCCCTCAGCGGCTGGTTTTGTAGTGATGACAGAAGACAGGCGGGTAATTAAAAGTTGGAATAAGTATTTGGGCATAACAACAAACAACCAAGCTGAATACCATGCGTTCATCGCAGGAATGGAGTGGTGTTTGAAACACGGTATCTCAAGTTTACAGGTGCAGCTAGATAGCTTATTAGTAGTAAATCAGCTGAAAGGGAAGTTCAAGGTTAAGAATCGTGACCTCTGGACCCTATATGAATCAGCTAAGGTTTTGAGATCAAAATTTAATGATATTTCTATATCGCACGTACCGAGAGAAATGAATAAACTAGCAGATAGTGAAGTCAATAAAGCGCTAGATGCGGTCAAAGGCGAAGAGAGGATTCAGTAAAAGAAAAACCAGCGCTATAATTTCACGCTGGTTTTTCATATGAATGCTCCAAAGACCACTATAAGCCGGGTTCTGTCTTAGTCTAGCCATCTATCTAGGCTCATGGTCGCCCGTGAGCTCCAGCGGATTACTGGATCGCAGAGTCGAGCAGGATGCTAACCGAAAATTCGATACTAGCGACTCCGCTCCTTGCAGCAGACAGGGTTTACCTCGCAGCCATGTCACCATAGCCGCCTGTGAGCTTTTACCTCACTCTTTTCACCTATAGTCGACGAATCGACTGTATTGTCTCTGTGGCACTTTCCCTAGAGTTGCCTCTGGTTGCCGTTAGCAACTGTCTTTTCCTTATGCTGCCCGGACTTTCCTCCCCCCAGAAGTTAATCTGAGCGGCGACTAGCCGTAGTCTTCAGAACGAGTTCATTATAACCCTGATTAACTCTTTAGTCGACTTAAAAACCGACCGTAGAGGTCGGCTTCTAGCAAGATTAATGCAGTATTTATTTTACAGCTGTTTTGACGATTGTCTTGAAAGCTTCTGGATCTTGGATAGCTATTTCGCTGAGCATCTTTCGGTTTAGCTCAATGCCGCTTTCCTTCATGCCGTGTAATAGCTTGCTGTAAGTGGTGCCCTCTATTCGTGCGGCAGCATTAATACGCGCATTCCAAAGCTGTCTAAATGTTCGCTTTCGGTTTTTTCTGTCGCGCTGTGCGTTGACGAGTGAGCGGACAACAGCTTGCTTACCACGCCTATAGCTTGAGCGATGCGTTAACTGCATCCCCTTAGTTTGTTTACGAACTTTGTTGTGCCGCGCTCGTGCTGTGACACCTCTCTTAACTCGCATTATTTAAGCCCCAGACTGATTTTAATATTCTTTGCTTGCTTGCCAGTGAGTTCTACTACACCAGAAAATCGTCGCTTACGTGAAGCGCTTTTCTTCTGCAGTAAGTGATTACCGGTCGCTTTGCGGCGCAGTACTTTACCGTTCTTATTTACTCTCATGCGTTTCTTGGTGCCGCTGTGGGTCTTTAGTTTGGGCATATTATTATCCTCTTATTATCATTTATTAACGTTGCTACGGATGACGAAGCTCAGCTGTCTTCCTGCGAATTGTGGCTTCTGGTCGACTACGATCTGCTCATCGAATGAGGCTATGATCTTGTCGGCAAGAGCAAAACCAACATCTTTATGTGCTAGCTCACGACCCCTGTAACGGAGGGTATACTTCACCTTATGGCCTTGATCAAGGAACTCACGTACTTTCTTCGCTTTTACCTCTAGATCATGGTCGCTGATCTTTAGTCCTGTGCGAATTTGTTTGAGTTCTTGGGCTTTAGCGTTGCGCTTATTCTTCTGTTGTTGCTTGGTCTTCTGGTAGTTATATTTACCCCAGTCGATTATCTTTGCAACAGGAGGATCAGCGTTTGGTGAAATCTCAACGAGATCAAGATCGGCATTCTGGGCTGTTTGCAGTGCCTCTTGTCGAGACATTAAGCCGAGCTGCGACCCTTCTTCGTCTATGACCCGAAGTCGCGTTGCGCGAATTTTGTCGTTCACGCGTGTGAAGTTAGCTATTGGTTACTCCTGTTTCCTGATTCAACGTTTGTAAGACGTCTATAATAGCAAAATCTATCCCTGTAATCAAGCTGTTGTGGCAGGACGATACTGTAAAGCCTCACTCACGTGCTTAAGTGTCGTATTTTCTGAGCCTTCCAAGTCAGCAATAGATCGGGCAACTTTAACAACTTTCATGTATACACGCGCTGATAAATCCAGCTTGCTAGCGGCTTTATCCAAAAATGTCTTAGCGTCATCTGTCAGTAAGGCGTGCTTTTTTATCTCTTTGCTGGACATGTTTCCGTTACGCCTAGTTGTTCCGCCCAGGCGTTCTTGCTGTTTTTTACCTGCTTTTTCAACCCGTGATCGTATCACGGAGCTTTCTTCAGAATTTTTGCCCAGTTTATTTTGTTTGGCTAGAAGGGCAGAGTGATCAATTGAATCAACTGTTATGTGCAAATCTATACGATCCATAAGCGGCCCAGAAAGTTTTTTCTTATAGCGATCAAGCTCTATCGGGCTGCATATGCATGGTTTCTCACTTCCATAAAAACCACAAGGACAAGGGTTTTTAGTTGCTATGAGCAAGAAGTCGGCAGGGTAAACACTACTATGTTGCGCCCTGGATACAGTAACTACTTTATCTTCAAGCGGTTGGCGCAGAGCTTCTAGAGTCGATCTTTTAAACTCAGGTAGTTCATCAAGAAACAATATCCCGTGATGACTTAAGGAAACTTCACCTGGTTTAGGGCGTTGCCCGCCACCTATAATTGCGACATCGCTGCTGCTGTGGTGTGGGCTACGCACTGGTCTGGCAGTTATCAGATCAGCGGAATTGTTACTGACTAGGCTATGTAGATGGGTAAGAGTGATAACTTCCTGCCGAGTAAGTGGCGGCATAATGCTAATTAACGCTTTAGCGAGCATGCTTTTACCAACTCCGGGTGGGCCGCTAAGTAGCACGTTGTGGCCTCCAGCCGCCGCTATCTCCAGTGCGCGTTTGGCTATTTCCTGTCCAATTACTTCAGCAAAGTCGATACTCTCTGTAGAGTTAGTCTGAATTTCAGCACCTTCGCCAGTGTTAGTGTAAATATGGTCTTCTTTAGAGTAGATATCAATCAGTTCACGTAAAGTTGTAATGCTCATTACATCTATCTCGGGTATCAGCATGGCTTGCGCCAGGTTCCCTTCAGGAATAATAAATCGGTTGTAGCCTGATTGACGGGCTAGTTTTATTTTGCCGAGTATACCCCTGACAGGTTTAACCCGTCCATCAAGAGCGAGTTCGCCTAGAAGTATAGGGTTATCTTTGGGGATTTTTGCTTTACCACTTGCTGCGTATATAGATATGGCGATAGCAATATCAAGGTGAGACCCATCCTTAGGGGAGTCTGATGGCGCAATATTAACAGTAATTTTTTTACGGGGGAACTCGATGTTGCATGCAGCAAAGCTACTTCTTAAACGCTCTTTTGACTCATCTAAGCTTTTGCCTACAACGCCGATTATCTGTAGCGTCGGTAATCCATTCGATAGGCTGGTTTGTACCTCTAGCAAACCTTGGTATGGTCCTACATCCTGCACGCTGATGACGCTGTTCATAGTTACAAGATACGCCCATCTTAGTTATACATCAAAGTAAAAATCACGGCAAACTATAATCAATAAGCTGCGCTTATATAGGCTGTATTACTGTAAAGATCAGCTGGAAAATAAATTAGACAAAAAAAGAACAACGACCTGCGAGAAGTCGTTGTTACAGAGACGTTTTTGTTTTTGAGCACTAAATTTATTCAGTGCTAGTTCTATCCTATATTGGGCTTATGCTAAAGTCAACAAGTTTTTGATTGATTTTTATACTTTTTCATAAGGGATACATCTAAGCTTAGGCGAAGCAGGCTAATTGGCTGCAATTATATATGTTGATAGACTTCTAGAGAAGTCTATATAGCATGAGACTAAAAATGTAGATGTGAGCGAGTGCCTATGATTAAAATACTTAGTGTGTGACGAGGTATGGATAATTAAATCGTCATTGGTTGTTAACAAAAGCCAGCAAACTACCGTAAATTGTGTCCTGAACTATAGTCGAAGTATTCAGTAAAGCTTTGTGATGATCGGCTAAATGGTAATAAAATCTAGTTCTAGGTTTCGTTTATAACCACCATTGCCGTGTTTCAAATATCCGCTATAAAGGATTATTAGAATCTAAAAATCACCGCAAACGAACACTTGCTAGTACGTTTTTTGTACGAAATTCATATTTTAAACTGTTGTGTGAAATAAGTGATATATTATTTGTACAACTAGTAATTATTATACCTTCAAAACAGTATTGTTGTTAAAAATATATATTAAAAATGCACAATGTATATTGACAATATATATTGCTTATGCTAGTATCAAAGCATGTTCAGCAAAAATATAAACCCTGAATAAAACAAACACAACGCTCGAGTCGGAGCCTAAAGCTTCCTTGAGCGGTCAGTCATAAAGCCATCGGACGGTAAGCGCCCTAAAGTAGTATTAACGTGGCGGATTTATCGTCCTTGGCTCCTTTATTCTCCTGCGGCATTTTTGCCTTGAACTCAAAGACCCTCTACTATAGGGGGTCTTTTTCGCGTACAATAATATCGGTAATGTTTAAAGCCAGTTTCACAAGAAACCTCATATTATTGATCACGTCGTTGTTTTTCCTTTTTCTGGTGTTTTTGTTCACAAATCCGGGCGATAGAGGGTTTGTTTTTACTTTGATTCCGATAGTGTTGTTCTGGACCATATCTTATAGTTTCACTGCTATATTTATTAGATATATGTTTAAAACTAGGCAGTCTACTGTAGTGTCGGTGTCTAGTGGAGTAGCGTCCGTTGTTTCTCTACTAGGAATCTTCTCTGCTCTAGGGGACATCTCATTAATAGATTTTATACTGCTGAGCAGTCTTGCCGTGCTTCTGAACTTCTATCTGATTCGAACGTGGCCAAAATAGCGCATTATTGCTATAATTTCCTCATGAATTTATCCGAGGAGCAACCACAGTTACCGCCCGTGCAAAATCAAGCCCAAAATGACGACAATCAGGCTGCACCGCCTGTGCAAGTTCAGGCGCAGCCGACAAGCACAAGCGCTCAGCAACCAGCAGACCCGGCTCTGCCAGCTGCTGCAGGCGACGAAGACTTGATAGAAAAAGAGTGGGTCGATAAAGCGAAGGAAATAGTCGACAATACTGTGGGGGACCCACACGCGCAAAGTAATCAGCTTGGGAAAATGAAATCGGACTATATTCGTAAACGTTACGGGAAAGATATTAAGACTTAAAGTGAGCAGAGTATCCTGACATGGTGATAATTATACTGATAGCCACGCTTTTGTTCCTGCTAGGAATAGTAGGCTTTGCTATTTACCTTCATACCCGCAAGGTGTTTAGAGAACAAAAGAATTATGAACGCGGGCTCAAGATGGTGCCTTTACTTATTCACCTGCCACCACCAAGCGCGGATACCGATATAGGCGGAAGGGATGCTCGAGATGTTTTGGACGAAACTGTGTCAAAGGCTGAGACTCTCTATGACATTATCTCTTCTACAGCCGAGAAAGGCTTTAAGTCGAACTTTTATGGACAACGACATCTTGCTTTTGAGATTGTAGGAAGCAAAGGCTTTGTGCACTTTTATGCGGCTGTCCCGGTTGCTCTTATTCAGGTAGTTGAACAAGCTATTTTGAGCGCTTATCCAACAGCTAGACTGGAAGAAGTGGCTGATCATAATATCTTCAGCACTGTCGGCAAAACTAGCGGCACTTTTGGAGGTGAACTTACACTCAAAGAGAATGCTGCCTATCCAGTTGCGACTTTTCAGGAGTTAAAGCGAGATACTATGCAGTCTTTGATGAACGCTCTCTCAACACTAGACAAAGAAGATGGCGCCGGTATCCAGATACTGTTACGACCAGCAAAGGATGTCTGGCGTAGTAATGCCGTTTCACTAGCGCAAAGTAAGCGTAAGAACGAAAAAACAAAGTCGGGTGGTCAGAAAGTCGGCTGGTGGATCAGCCAACTATTTATGTCTCTATGGAAGCCACCTGAGGATAAAAGCGGCGATAAAAAAGAGGATAAGCAGCTCAGCGGAGTTGACCAGGCCCTAATTGAGGGGATAGAGGAGAAGACCAGGCATGCGGGTTACGAAGTTTTAATAAGAGTAGTCGCATCATCAAACGTTTCACAAAGGGCTCAGTCAATCATGAACAGTGTGGTTGCGACTTTTGCTCTGTTCGATGCACCAGGGAAGAACGGGTTTAAATTTACCCCTGCTAAAGATATCGACAGCTTTATAACCGCGTTTATTTTGCGTTTCTTCCCCCCAGAGCATGATAAAACGGTCCTTAACTCTATCGAACTGGCTACAATTTTTCATTTTCCTGACTCCACTAGTATCTCTACTTCTCAAGTGTCCAGGCAGGCTTCGAAACAAGTTGATGGGCCACGAAATGTTCCTGATGAGGGCCTAGTTCTTGGGTACAACGTGTTTCGAGGTGCAAAGAAGAAAATCGTACTTAGCCCTGATGATCGTCGTCGGCATGTCTATTTTGTCGGTCAGACGGGTGTTGGTAAGACGACATTTTTGCAGAACTTAGCCCTTCAGGACATGATGAACGGCGATGGTTTTGCTTTTATTGATCCTCATGGAGATGTGGCGGATGAGTTGCTTAGTATAGTTCCTAAAGAGCGTACTGAGGACGTAATTTATTTCTGTCCTTCTGATACAGAGTATCCGTTAGGCCTTAACATGTTTGAGTTTGATAAGGACAAGCCAGAGCAGAAAGACTTCATTATCCAAGAGTCATTAAACATGCTCTATAAACTATACGATCCGCAGAAGCAGGGAATTATTGGCCCAAGATTTGAGCGAATTTTTACTAATGCGGCCCTTCTTTTGATGGCTGATCCGCAAGGTGGAACTTTTGTAGATATACCTAAAGTGTTAATTGATCCAGATTTCATGAAGAGCAAGCTGAAGTATGTTGATGATAACAACGTTATAGATTTCTGGACGAAAGAGTGGCCGAATTCTCAACGATCAAATGATGCAGGCGAAGTTACTAGCTGGGTTGTAAGTAAATTCGGAGCATTCCTAAGTAATGAAATGATGCGTAACATCATTGGCCAGGTAAAGAGCTCGTTCAATTTGCGCCATATCATGGATAACAAGAAGATTTTGATAGTGAATCTCAGTAAGGGTAAAACAGGTGAGCTGAATTCTAAGTTGCTTGGAATGATATTCGTGATGAAATTCCAAGCGGCAGCGATGAGTAGGGCTGATGTGCCACGGGATCAGCGACCAGATTTCGGCCTATATGTAGATGAGTTCCAGAACTATTCAACAGATTCATTTGCGGACATAATGAGTGAAGCGCGAAAATTCGGACTTAACTTAATAGTTGCGAACCAGTTTACGACTCAGCTTACAGAAGAAGTTCGTGATGCTGTTTTCGGTAACATCGGTACAGTAGTAGCTCTCAGGGTAGGTATTGCCGATGCTGAGTTCTTAGCAAAGCAGTTTGCTCCCGCATTCGACGTAGATGACTTGCAGCGTATACCTAACGGTAACGCCGCTGTGCGCACCATGATCCATGGCGTCCCAACCCAGCCATTCTCAATGGCAGGATTGCCGCCACTAAATGTAGAGAATAAAGAACTGGCCGATGCACTCAAGCAGCTCTCAGCAGCCAAGCACGGGCGTCCAAAGGCCGTTGTTGATAAAGAGATAACAGCGCGCATAATCTTGCCTACAGACGCTAAGAAAGGCTCTCAGGCTGCTGCAAAACCTCAGCGTCCATCCACTGGATCGAACTTCCTAGATGATTGGCTAAATAAAAAAGATACTAACAGCTTCAAGGCACCATCATCTCCTTTTGCAAATCCTTCACAGCCGCCCGCCGCCCAGCCCCAACAAGCTCCTCCAGCGAACAATAGTCCGATAGTTCCTCAGCAGCAACAACCTCAGCAGCCAATGCCAGCACCCGGCCAGCACATAGCTCCGAGCAATGCTCAATCGATGCAGCAGCAGCCAGCGCCAATCCAGAATGGTCCAATAGCCCCACAGCAAAATGTTGCACAACAAGACCAACAGATCAATTTAAGATAGTTACTTTAGGCTTTTGCGAGCTTTAATAATAGCTTCAATCACTAAGCCAGCAGCCATACCGACAGCAAAAAAGACGATAACTAGTAGGTAGTTGTACTCATATCCTAGGCGCTTAGTAAGCCACAGCAGCATCGAAGTTCCTATAAAAGCGAACAAGGCACCGCCTAACATGCTTGAAGGACGTGCAACACTGTTGCCGATGACTTCGCTGGCGGCATCAACTGCTTTGTTGTGAACTACTTTGCTAAAAACTCTACTAGGTGCAGATAGTTTTTTACGGGTGCGAGTAAGCGCGCGTTGATAGGAGATATCTTTGAGTTGTTTATTAGCTGAAATCGGGTGTGTCACAGACTCTTTTTCTTGATGTGGAGCATGTTTTTCAGCATCTAAGGCATGTTTCTCAGCTGAATAACGTAGTTGTTCGACTTGGTGAGACTTACCATGCTCAGACTCGGCTTTAGTAAGTTCGCGTTCAGCTTTATTCTGGGCAATTTTTTCTAAATCTTGCCGAATGGATTCTAGTTCGCGTGATTGCTCTGGATTTTTTGGTAACTTTTCTTGGCTCATTTTATGCTCCTCCTGTCGCAACGAAATCACGCCTGATTAGAGCGGTTTCCTTAGCTAATAGTCTGCTTCTTGAGAAGAAATAGCCGATTACAGCAGTTGCTCCACCGATGACAGCTAGGCTAGTCCCTGGACCGGTGTTTGGCAATGTCTCCAGCCCCTTTACGGCGGGGCAGTCGACCTTAATTCCTACTTGGTTGCCGAACTCGTTACTAATATGACAGTCGTAGGTAGCGCTTACTCTTGAAGGTTGGTTGGTAGAAGGTATTGGGTCTTTTAGGGTAACTTTGAATTGCTTCTCTACATATCCATTCGCAGGAACAGTTAAATCGCTCCATGACAGGACATTCTCATCTTCACTAAATGTGCCACCTTGGCTTTGCAGGTGCGTTATATCGAGTTCTGCGTAGTCTAATATGTCACCAATATAGTCGCTGATGTCTATATTGTTGCGGTCGTAATCCTGATTGTTACTTACTCGAAGCGTGTAAACTAGCTCATCACCAGCTTTGACTATGCTATCTTCTGCTCGCTTACCAGTCAAATCTTGGGTTACGTTAGCCACCGTCTTCGACTTTGATATTGGTTCATCCTCGAAAGAAATATCACTTGCACAATCAGTGCTTTGTTGACCTTCAACACCTGTGGCAGTGTAGAGTACGGTAACTTTGGTGGTGTAATCACCTTCTGCGAACGTGTGCACAGCTTCGTCATGGGTCAGACTAGAAGAGGAGAAGGTTTCTTCTGTGTCATCACCATAAGCGTATTTGTAGCCAGAAACTGCTGTGTTATTTGGATTTGAAGAGTCAACCTTAGTTATATAGCTAACTTTTCTGGTAGTGCGGTTAATGTTTGCAAGAACAACCCGGCACTGCAGTTGAGGCTCCAAGCAATTAGGGTTGTTGATGTTTTCAATATCATCATCGTATGGGCACTCAGTTATAACGCCTATGCAGGCACCATTTGGACTACTTGTATCGGGTTTTGAGTTTGCTGCATCAATACGTGCAACATTACAGAAATTTAGCTTGCTTGGCAGCTGATCCTTTAGTTTCACGGTGATCCTCAGCTCTTGATATTCAGGGGTGTAGCTAAGTCCACCGACATCATAGACAAGCGTTTTATTATTTATCGTTATGTCGCTTGGCGATATGACATCGAAATACTCAGTTGCCAATTCGTCTGTTATTTGAACATCGTCGGCCAGAGAGTTAGGCACGGTGTTTCGGTATTGGAGCAAGTATGTGTACGAGTCTCCTGGGTTGAGTGAGGTAGGGTTGTCGATAATGGACTTTTTGATAACAACTTTTGGTGTTGGCGGTTCTGGCTCAGGGGCTTTTTGCGTCTTTATCGGCACCTCACATGCACTATCGTGTGCAAGCCATTCACCAGCATCTCTATCTAGAAGTCGCACTACTAATTTCTTATCATTATTATTTATTTTTACGTTAATTTTTACCGTAAAATCTGAGCTGTGAGCGCTTGTTACGTAGTATCTTCTGTAGGTTTGGCTGTCTATATCCCACATGTAGCTGTAGTAGGTGACTCCATCTAAATTGTTGTTTGTCGGAACATAGTTAGTTTGCTTGTCAGGAGGAATTAGAGGCGGCTTAGATAACGTGGTGATGTTATCGACATCCCAATTTTTGTTAGCTCCTACTGAAGTGACTCCTAGATGTAGACCTGAACCACTATTGCCGTCCTTTGATGTAGAACCCTTTTTGATAGAACTACCACTTGGAAGACTTATCCTAACCGGCACAGTAACTTCTGTGTCCTCGGGCTTAATTACTATGCTTGAGCTCAAGAAACCACAAGCAGCACTTATTACCGGCTTTGGCTCAGGCGGTGGAGTCGGTGGTGGAGTCCAGCGACCCGTCTGAGTGAAGTTACCGCAGTCTACAAGAATCCAGAACGTCTTACCACTTGCTGTTTTGCCCTTGAAGGCAGCATATGAATTACTTGAGTTTTTTATATTCCACGATTCTAGATTTCTCATGTAAACAAAACGATCATCAGCCGTCGTGGTTGTATTGTCGCCAGCATACTGGACACTTAATTGAGAATTTCTATGAACTCTTAATATGTCGGTACGCCCTTGGATAGAATTACGGCCGATAGTCCAGATGTCTTGCCCGGCGCCGTTTCTTGAGACAATCGTGTCGTTTGGATTGTAGGTTAGTCCTTCAATATCGTTTCGAGTTAATCCAAAAGTCCCATAAATAGCAGGTACGTCGCTTCCAGGAGCATCCCATGCCCGTAATATGTCGTCTCGAGTTCTAATCCCATCAATAATGTGGTTAGACGATGACGCTAAAGACCTTTCAGGTGGCGAAGCAACAACTACGATTTGCAGAACCATAGTGATGGCGATGAAGACAAAGCTTAGTCTACGAATAGATCTTTCTTTTTTGAGCCGGTCAGAGTAAAAACTGAGGGTCTGCAGCATACCGGGGTTGTATGACAGGTTAGAGACTATGGATCTGAACATTATTTGGCCTTTTTGTTTGATAGTGTAATTTATGTGTTCTATTTCGCTAATGCTATTCAACCATATTTTTATGTGTTCATTCAAGTAAATTCTTGCTTGAAATCATATCGCTCCGCTATACTATTGCTATATCCAAAGGGCAAAGACCAAAAATAATCAGAGGATTGAGGGAAAAGGTGAGTAAAAAACAAGAGTACGATTCAAGTTCTATTCAGGTGCTTGAGGGTCTTGAACCGGTACGTAAGAGGCCGGGTATGTATATCGGAAGCACCGGTATAGACGGCCTGCACCATATGATCAAAGAAGTAGCCGACAACGGTATCGATGAGGCTATAGCAGGTCATGCAACACATGTCAGCGTGACACTGCTAGAAGACGGTGGCGTTCGTGTTGAAGATAACGGACGCGGTATACCTGTTGGAAAGCATCCTAAAACAGGTGTTAGTACCCTAGAGACAGTGCTTACAGTGCTGCATGCTGGTGGTAAATTCGACGGTGGCGGCTACAAAGTATCAAGCGGACTCCATGGAGTTGGTGTGAGTGTCGTAAATGCACTTTCTGAGAAGCTTGTTGCAGACGTATATCTTAATGGCACACACTACACGCAGGAATATTCAAAAGGCGCACCAAAAACTCCTATCAAAAAAGTCGGCCCGACTACAAAGCAGGGTACAGTCATTACATTTTGGCCCGACACCTCAATTATGGCGGCTGAACCCTTTGAGTATGAATGGGTAACAGATTATCTAAGACACCAAGCTTACCTAACCAAGGGCGTCCATACTCGCGTAGAAGATGAGCGTATTGGTAAAGTTTATTCGTTTTACTTCGAAGGTGGAATCAAGTCTTACGTTAAGCACCTGAATCAGGGTAAAGAGGCTGTAGATGAGGTGTTTTACATAGAAAAAGACGTCGAAGACTGCCAGGTAGAAATTGCACTTCAGTACACAGACACTTACGTGGAATCAGTAAAGGCGTTTGCTAACAACGTATTTAACCCCGAAGGCGGAAGCCATATGACAGGGTTTAGAACTGCTTTAACTCGCGTTGTGAATGATTATGCCCGCAAAAATGGCTTGATTAAGGAGAAGGATGACAACCTCTCAGGCGAAGATACTCGTGAAGGAATAACAGCCGTTATCCTCGTGAAACTGCCTGATCCGCAATTCGAAGGTCAGACTAAGAACAAGCTGGGTAATCCCGAGATGCGTGGTTATGTAGAAACTGTAATGGCCGAGTGGTTTGGTTATTATCTCGAGGAAAACCCATCCTCTGCCAAGAAAATAATTGGTAAAGCGCTTCTAGCAGCAAGAGCCCGTAAAGCAGCAAGAGCTGCTCGTGAGAATATTATCCGAAAGGGTGTCCTGGACGGCGCATCTATGCCAGGAAAGTTGGCAGATTGCAGTAACAAGGACCCGCTTAAGTCAGAAATTTATATCGTAGAGGGTGACTCAGCTGGCGGCTCGGCAAAATCTGGCCGTGACAGTAAGTCACAAGCAATTTTGCCGCTAAGAGGTAAAGTGCTAAACGTTGAGCGAGCGCGATTAGATAAAATGCTTGCCAACAATGAAATCGTAGCACTGATAAAAGCCCTCGGGGTCGGTATTGAAGACTCATTCGATATAAAGGGGCTGCGTTATGACAGAATCATCATCATGACCGACGCCGACGTCGATGGATCTCACATTTCTACTTTGCTTTTGACGTTCTTCTTTAGATTTATGCGCGAAGTTATAGATGGTGGGCATATGTACCTGGCAAAGCCGCCGTTATTTGAGCTAGTTAGATCTGGTAAAGCTGAGAATGTAATGATCTACGATGAAGCGGAGCTAGATGTTGTAATCGACGAAGAAATAGCTCGCCGTAAAAAAGAGGGGCTGAAGGTAGATGCTTCTGATGAGCGCTTCAGACAGGCTGGTTTTACAGAGATAAAGAGGTATAAAGGTCTTGGAGAAATGAACGCTGAGCAGTTATTTGACACCACAATGGATCCGGAAAAACGCGTTCTAGTGCAGGTTAAAGTAGAAGATGCTGAAAAAGCAGATTCTATATTCAACAAACTTATGGGCTCCGAAGTAGAACCACGTAAGAATTTCATTACATCACGCGCAAAATTCGTAAAGGACTTGGATATTTAATATGGCTGACGAAAATGTAAATACACCTAATCCAGAAGAAACACCGGCTGTTGAAGGTGAGGTGATAACTCAAGACGATTCTCATTCGCGTATAGTTGAGCGCCGCACAGTTGAGAATGTTATGGAGGATAGCTACCTCCGTTATTCAATGAGCGTGATAATCGAACGTGCGCTTCCAGATGTGCGAGACGGCCTGAAGCCTGTACATCGACGAATCCTGTATTCAATGGATAAAAATGGCTGGAGAGCTGGATCGAAATTCGTAAAAAGCGCCCGAGTAGTCGGTGACGTTATAGGTAAATATCACCCGCATGGTGATAGCTCGATTTATGATTCTATGGTGCGATTGGCCCAAGAATGGTCAATGCGCCACATGCTGGTCAAAGGACAGGGTAACTTCGGTTCAATGGACGGCGATCCGCCAGCGGCCTATCGATATACCGAAGCCAAAATGGCTAAGATTGCTGAGGAATTAGTTACTGATATCAACAAGGACACCGTTGATTTCCGCGATAACTTTGACGGTTCCGAGCAAGAACCTTCAGTACTTCCAGGTAAATTGCCTAACTTGCTTCTCAACGGTCAGCTCGGTATTGCTGTAGGTATGGCAACGAATATTCCGCCGCACAACCTCGGTGAAATTATTGACGCGACAATCGAGCAGATAGACAACCCCGAAGCGACAGTCGATGATCTGCTGCAGCACGTTAAAGGTCCTGACTTCCCAACCGGCGGTATTATTTACGGCAAAGAATCAATGCGTACAGCATATGCAACAGGACGCGGCGGAATCGTTATGCGCGGCGTCGCAGAGATTGTTGAGGGTGCTAAAGGCAAGCAACAAATAGTAATTTCTGAGATTCCTTATGGTCTCAACAAGGCCTCTTTGATCGAAAAGATTGCTGATCTGCACAAAGAAAAGAAGATGGTTGGTATCGCAGATTTACGTGATGAAAGCTCACGTGGCGAGGTACGAATTGTCGTAGATTTGAAGCGAGATGCATTCCCGAAGAAAATGCTTAATCAGCTATTCAAGCTGACTCCACTGCAGAGTAGTTTTAACTTCAACATGATGGCCCTCGTTGACGGTATACAGCCGCGTGTTCTAGGTTTGCAGGACATTATTCAAGAACACATCAAGCACAGGCAACAAGTTGTTCGAAGACGCACTGAATTTGAGCTGAAGAAAGCCAAAGATCGAGCTCACGTTTTAGAAGGACTTAAGATCGCGCTTGATCACATTGATGAAGTGATAGCGACAATCCGTGCTAGTCAAACTACCGAAGAAGCTCAAGCTAACTTGATTAAGAAATTCAAGCTATCAGAGATTCAAGCTAAAGCTATCTTGGCTATGCAATTGCGTGCACTAGCAGGACTTGAGCGACAGAAAATCGAAGATGAATTAGCAGAGCTCAAGAAACTTATTTCAGAGCTTGAAGCCATACTTGCTGATGAAAAGAAAGTTCTTAAAATCATCAAAGATGAATTCGTAGAGCTTAAGAAACAATACGCCGAAGATCGCCGCACTAAGGTAGTGCCACAAGAATTAGGCAAGTTCAGTGAAGAAGAACTGATTCCTAATGAGCAGGTTGTAGTTACTATGACTTCAGCTAGCTACATTAAACGTTCACCAGCAAGCGACTATCACAAGCAAGGACGTGGTGGTAAAGGCAAGCGGGGCATGACTACTCGCGAAGAAGACGTGATTAAACACTTGCTACTGGCTAACACACACGACTACATACTGTTCTTTACCGACAAGGGAAGGGTGTTCCGCGTTAAAGCTTACGAGATTCCAGCTGCAGGATTGAGCGCCAAAGGCGTATCGATTGCAAACCTATTGCAGCTCAGCCCAGACGAAGAAGTTACATCTATCATTCCAAGTAAATCAGATGCAAAAGAAGGCTACATGTTCATGACAACCCTCCGCGGTGTCGTTAAGAAAACAGCCATTGAAGCCTATAAGAATGTACGCGCTAGTGGACTGATAGCTATAAACCTAGATGAGGGCGATGAACTGCGCTGGGTACGATTCACTGGTGGCGATAATGAAATCGTTATCAATACCCGCGAAGGCCAAGCCATACGCTTCCATGAAAGCGAAGTGCGGTCTATGGGACGAGTCTCACGCGGAGTTAGAGGAATTCGATTGCGCGCTGGCGACCAAGTTGTCGGAATGGGTATTGTTGAGCAGGATGCCAACATATTCGTCATGAGTGAGAATGGCTACGGAAAGCGCACTAAAGTGTCACAATTCACCCCACACAAACGTGGTGGTGTCGGTATCCGATCTGCAGTCGTGAACAAGAAGACAGGCCAGCTAATGGGCGTCGCATCACTGCGTGGTGATGATGAGCTAGAGATGATTATCATCTCAAAGGGTGGCCAAACTATACGGCTAGGAATGGACGATATACCAGAGATAGGGCGGGCTACACAAGGCGTTCGAATCATGCGATTGAAAGAGGGCGATATTGCCGTTTCAATGGGGCTTGTTAAGAAAGAAGAGCCAGGCGAAGCCGACGCCGATCCTGAAGCAACTGATAAAAGTAGCTAATTTTACTACAGTTATCGCGAAACTACCTCTTGCAATAGATACGAAAAGTGCGTAGACTATACGTTCAAGCTCTGAATTCTGCGAGATCACAATTACTTGACAGACCCTTGGCCACCACTAAGGGGATAGAGCTTCGAACTTTAAAATATGAATTGTGTAATTCAACGTCAAATTTTTCTTTAACACAGAAGTCGAGTCATTTATGACTCGCAATATTCGTTAGAGTTTTTCTTGAGAATTCAAATTTTCAAATTTTTTTGGAGAGTTTGATCCTGGCTCAGGATGAACGCTGGCGGCGTGCCTAA
>CAYGOR010000007.1:20149-22907 GCA_964351635.1 uncultured Candidatus Saccharibacteria bacterium | reverse complement strand
CTTTCGTATGTTTTCTTCTCCTATTTTCTTTCCTGGCATAGTTGCTCCAATTTTAGTTTATATAATCCATTATATAAGTTGTTGCAACTGGTATGCTTTCAGTTTTAATTTCCTGAGTTTGTAGGTAGATTTTCTCTAATCCTTTTAAATGTACTTTGTGCGCTTGTAGTACCAAAACAATGATTTTTTGGCGGGTGACTTCGTCCCGCACCCACGACCTACTTTTACCTACAGGTGCAAAAGTAGTCAAAAACCCCGCACCCGGACATGAAAATACTATTGATATATAAACAAATACTACCGTGCCTGCGGAACGCTTAGGCGGTCCGTCTAGCTACTTTAATTGATTAGCCGGACTGGTCCTCGGCAATGACTCGCTAGTATTTAGCCCTATCTCATCGGTTTTCATGTAGGGTGGTAGCGCTACATACCCCGGGAAACTAGTTATTAGATTCGAAGTCTTGGAGTATTTTTATATAATTTTTCTGTACAGAGCTGGCAATAATCCTGTCATCTAGCGGAGTGATCTCTCCTTCGTTTTCAATGACATCTCGGATAGAATCGAAGTAAAATCCTTCTAACGTGGCGATGAATAAATAGGAAGGATTCCATGACTCACTCATACGCTTAGCAGTGCTCAGTATTTCGCTCGCTTTCATTTGCCTTCTGTACTTTACTTCGATGAGTTTAACTTCTTTATTCAGCTGGTCTATGACAGCAAAATCAGGCGCTGTGCGAAGTGTCTCTATCATGACATTATTTTCTTGATAACCGTGCTGGATTAGTTCTGGAATAATTTTTTCGTACCCAAATTCAAGTACCGTAAATCTGTCTGTCTCTCGATACATTTGTGCAAATATAGTCTCTGCAATCCTGCCCTTAACTAGATTTCTTGCAAAAGTTATTCCATCACTCATAAACATAAGTGTAACAAAAGTCGGTTAATAATACTTCCCCTGTTCCAACCGCAAAACATACACCCACCAATTTTTCATAAGAGTTTTTTTGTTCCATGTTGTAATCCCTACCCACCACAATCTCCAAAAATCCGCCAAAAATCGAAGCCTACCTCCTCTCCTTAGTGGACGTACTTCGCAACTCTTTTGAACAGCTAACAGAGGTAGATAACAGTATCACTCACTCTATCTCCTTGCTCGCGAGCTCATACCCCCTATATTTTCAGAGACTAGAAAGATAAATGATTGTCGCTTGATAGTGTGAGCATTCTTCAGGTTGTTTATACGGTTTCTTTCCTAGTGATAATTTACACTCGCAACTCCAAGAATCTTCCGTGATGTTTACCATGTAAGAACTATGTTCACCAGTCACCTGGTATTTTCCAGTATCCACTTCTTTTACCTTAGTCTCTGAGAAGTATGCTATAGCTTTGTCAAATAACTTACTTGCTGACGTATAATTGCCTTGTTTTAGATAACTATTCGCTAGACTCAGTATCACATTCTTTATGTTTTCGTCGAGTCGATTGTAGTAATGTATTGAACCAATGATTTTATTTATTAAGTTTAGAGCTTCGAGGCGACTTGTTTCATCTAGATACATTGTAACTGCATCTTCACGAGCAAGAATGTCATTAATCTGCTTATTAGTGAACACACTCGAGACAGTTGCTATCAGATTATTAGCAGAAGTAACGTAACTATCGACAAGTTTTGAGAAGTGTGAGGAATACATCTGCATCTCACCTATCTCGTCAATGTATAGCCATTCATTGCTAGAGATATTAAACAGCTGATCAAAATGTTCATCCAAGAAGCTTTCATTTACAAAAAATTTCCCTACTTTTATCGGTGAAGGCTTTGAAATCTGAGCTAACTCTATCTCTTCGGCTAAAGAAGTCATGATAGAAAATCCCGTTCTTTTTCCGTCAATTCTCACTTCATTAGTAAGCAGGCCTCTTACAGGAACGCCCTTGGCATCAATAATTGCCTTCATCAGCGTACTCTTCCCAGACTTAGGCTTCCCGGTTATTAATATCTTCATGAGTTCAGATTAGCACGCTTCATCTGTTATCGTGCTAAAATACAACCATGATTCATGTTGATTCAAATGATGTTAATATCGCCTGGAGAAAAATCCTCACTAGCTTATTAAATGAGGGTAAAGATACAGGGAACGATAAGTATTTGAGAGATGAGGCAGCGATAATTGAAATTGAAAAGCCAGAGGTTATTGCAGCTGATCCACTATTTCCGATGAAGCAAGAGGATCTGGACGTTATTAATAAGTATATTCATAGTGGTGAAAACGAAAACGACGTAGTGCACGAATGGACGAAGCTCTACTATCATCGTGCTTTCGATGAACCTAATTCTCAAATAGAATTCCTCATTCGTAATCTTGACTCAAAGTGGCCAAAAGGTGAAGCCCAGATATCTATGTGGGATAAGAATGTTGATCAAGATAAAGAAGTGTCGCCATGCACACAAATCATTTGGGCACGAATAAAAAATGGAGCACTTGAAGTTCATGTTCATGCCAACTCATCGGATGCTTATAAAAAGCTACTGATGAATATGCTTGAATTCATCTCTTTGCAAAAATACATTGCAGATAGAGTAAATGTGCGGGTAGGAAAATACGTTCATTTCTTAGACTCATGCCATATTCATAAAAAAGACGCAGCTAAAATTCGTGAGATTCAAGAAAATCTCAATAAATAGTTGATAATAAATCCAATATATGTTATAAAATATGCATGAGTACAGAGGCGTTTATTCCTGGACTCAAAAATCAGCAA
>CAYGOR010000007.1:12858-20139 GCA_964351635.1 uncultured Candidatus Saccharibacteria bacterium | reverse complement strand
TCGAGTATTGAAAGCGCCCCTGGAATTAGCGAGCAGTATCGTAATTCTCTTGAGGAACTAGTCTTTAACCAGGTTGACGGTGTAACCCAATTCTTAGGAGGTCCGCTGGATCTCGATGATAACAAAAGGGTTTGGCTTTCCCCTGTTGAGGTGGATGACGGCGAATGCTACTCATATTTTCAGCTCATATATGTCAATACTGACCCTGTTGAGCTGCAAAATGATCCCTCTGCTGCTCCTGTTTCACTACTAGAAGTAGATGAAGCCGGTTATAAGCTCACACCCCCTGACCATCCTGGATATATTCAGCTGATGAACCAATTTTCTGGAAAGATGAAACAGATACTCATACGTCACTGTAATACAGGAATGGCCTATTATCCTCGTGCCATAACACCAAACCTTAGCAAAGATACTATCGATGATCACTTTAATAGGCTCATCACAGCACTTGGGATTCAAGAACCAGAAGTTAGTCTTACGCTCAGTAAGCCAGCCGATGCGGAAACTATCGATATCAGGGACAATATACTCGTTCCAACCCATGCAAGAAAGTATAGTTTCAGAGGTTCTGACGTCCATTCCTACGGACTCGTACTTGAAGATGACCCATGGAAATATTATGAAGTGTTTACTCCTCACGAAATTGAAGACATGCCCAATGAAGATATCTTGCTTAGAGTTGACTCGGGTTGTGACATTGGCCAAATTTTTGATGATCGTGGCTGTGACTGTCGTGAACAATTACACACTGCGCTTACCGAAATTCAGGAAATAGGGACGGGTGCTGTAATACATATTCCTGCACAGGATGGACGGGGCTTTGGTGCTGCCACTAAAATGGAGACCGAGGGGCTTAAGCGTGGTATTGAGGTCGCTACAAACAAGGGCGAAATTACTCCGTATGACACGATATCGGCCGCCCAGGTGCTATTAGGCAGCGAGTTTGATATTAGGACATATGAAGGTGCCGGGCGGATCTTGGGGATGCTGGGCGTGAGATCTGTATTTCTTCAGACAGATAACCGACTTAAGGCCGAAGGATTAGCACAAGGCGGTATCTCCGTCACGCGCAAGCCGACAAATACTACTGGCTGTAGAGGGGCTCAAAAGCATATCGAAGCTAAGCACAATCACAACAACATTTACTACATGAAAGATGAAGAATGATGAACGTTAATATAGGCGAGCCCGCATCGTATGGTCTAGAAAAAATTCGCCAAAGATGGCAAGAAGTTGACTCTATGGCAGGCGTTGGCATCGATCCAGTAATAGAGCGAATTCCTTCTGAGATTTGGGATGAGGTGGGCTCTGAGGGAGACACTTCAGATGCCATTTTTCTCTTCAATAAAAGGATTATTGATGCAACTGCGGAGCATGTTGTCGATTTCAAAGTAAACTCAAATTTTTTTCAAGGCGAGCTCGGCAGAAAAGCGCTAGCTAGTACTTTTGAATATTTAAAAGAAGAGCATCCTGATGCAGTAAGAATTTGTGACGGCAAGTTTGCCGATGTTGGTCATACCGCAGAGGAGATTGCAGAAGAAATATTCGGAAACCTAGATGCTGATGCAGTTTTACTTAATCCGTACATGGGCTTCGATGCCATAGAACCTTTTACAAAATGGAAAGATAAATTAGTCGTTTTGTGCGTAAACACCTCAAACCCATCTGCTAAAGAAGTTCAAGATCTACCACTAGCAAACGGAAAGCCGCTTTGGCGACATATATTAAATACTAGCCTAGCTGAGTGGAATGAAAATGGGAATATTATTCCGGTACTAAGTGCGACGCACCCAGAAAACTTAACAAACATTAGGGATGAGATTGGCGACACCCCTATTGTTTTGGCTGGGGTAGGATCTCAAGGTGGTGATCTTTATTCTACGGTGCAGCAGACACTTGACAGTACAGGTTATGGGTTACTTATAAGTGCATCGAGAGCAATTCTGTACCCCGAAAGAGAGCATGGTGAAAGTCTAGATGATGCTTCACGAAGAGTAGTGCTTGGCTTAAAGAATGCAATTAATCGGGCAAAGGGCGACAAAAGTGAGTGAATTTGCAGTAACTCCAGAGATACGTTCAGCTGAGATCGAACGAGTGAAAGACCGAAATTTAAGCCTGGATAGGTTGTTTGTCTTGTTGCTTGGACCATCCGCTACAGGAAAATCAACGATTATTGAACATCTGAACAGAGCTTCTGCTTTAAACCAATTTGTGTATGTGAAGCCAATCATGACTCGACCAAATAGACCTGGAGAAACAGACAAAATATCCGTCAGTAGTGACGAATTTGATGCACTAGAGGAGTCTGGAAAGTTCGTAGTCGTAAATGATTTGTATACAGTAAGATACGGGACTCCTATCGAGGGTATTTTAGAGCCTTTAAGAAATGGGCAAACGCCAATACTTGACTATCCAATTGACACAGTCACAAAACTAGAACGAGATGAGTACGATACGTTAAAGTTTTATATCTACCCAGGTTCGGTTGATGAATGGAGCCAACGTATGGAAGCAAGCGGAAGAAATATTGACGGCAGATTAGAACGAGGATTAAGAGAGCTTGGTTCACTTGCTATAGGAGCTGAAAATCCACTAATTGATATAAGCATAGTTAATTCTGATGGTCGAGCAGAACAGGCCGCCAGAGAAATACTCACAGTAATTAATGAGGTAGTAAACTAGTAAGTGTTATTCTTGCCTTACTTGGTATTGCTCGGCACTACGAAAAGTTTGTATAGCACCAGGAATAACACGATATGCTGCTCTATCTTCTTGCTTATAGACCATTGGAGTCGCAAGAACGGTCTCACAAGTACCGCATGCAAGTGCCCCTGCCTGTTTAACTGTATCGGCGGTTATCTCTCTTTGTTCTTCTGCGAGCTCTGGAGGCCATACAATTCTGTCAGCATAACATCTGAGTAGACGCCCTGAGCCATCCTTTTGATAAACCATGCTTGGTTCGTCGCAATTGCTGCATGCGATATACAAAAACTTTGAAGGACCACCTCTGGCTTTTGAGTATCTATCTTTTGTTGGCTTAAACTTTTCTTGAGGAAATTCCACAGAGCTTATTATATAATAAGTAATAAGATATTACTACCTTTCTGATTCCAAGTCTTGATCAGCATGTTGCACAATTTACGAATATTGTGCGATGGCCGAAGTTCTAAAGTCATGTTGCAAAAAACTTTTGCGACGTGAGCGCGTGTAACCGTAATAATCTACCTAACAAATCAATACCTAAACAAACTTACCCCACCTTCTCTTTTTTCTGTTTTCTGTACTAAATCCGCGCGCAAATTTTTTTACTTTTTTAAGCTATCAAAATCAAACTGCTGGATCAATTTCCAAATAGCTTCGATCAAGTTTTTCAATTCTATTTTCGCCCTCTTATGTGTTTATATTACGCTCCATGTTTCTGTATGTCAGGCATGAGCGTAATTTTTTCATGAATAGTTAACAATTAAACTATAGATTTTTATACGAATAACCAAGTTCTGTGAGTATATCGGTGAAGCCAACGTATTCAATGTTGTGTTCTTTGAAATAATCTAGACTGTCTTTGAGTTCTTTGGTTTGTATTTTTGGGTCTAATAAATCACCAAATGCGTATCCGTTACGTGCTTCGTATTCTTGATAGCCGACAAGCACTATCCTTAGAGGTTTATGATAAAGTCTAGGCAGTTCGCCGTACTTCAAAGGCACTCCAAGGACTTTTTCGCCTGCAGTGCCTGATGTAGACCAGCTTCTTCCCTTTACTTCATATACATAGTCGTCACATTCTAGGTCAGGGTCATAACTTTTGTTTCTGACAGAGCCAGTTTTCATAGTAGTGCTACGAACGTTTTTTCTGCCAAGTTTTACCAATGCTTCACGAACAAGCTCTTGACACAAAAGCGTAGTCCATTGACTCCCTACTCCGCCTATGACCGATCTAGCCCATGCCTTTTCTAGATTGTTTGCATCTTTAAGCAATAATTTATTAGACCCAGTAATAAGTGAATAGTCTGTAAACGGCTTAAAACACCAGTTAATTACTTGCTGATCGTCAAGTAAGTTTTTACCGAATCTCACGATT
Source organism: uncultured Candidatus Saccharibacteria bacterium (assembly GCA_964351635.1). Classification (GTDB taxonomy): domain Bacteria; phylum Patescibacteriota; class Saccharimonadia; order Saccharimonadales; family SZUA-47; genus JAUHWW01. Next base: position 16,058 of record CAYGOR010000007.1, on the reverse strand, counting down.
TCAGTTCCTTGTATCGTTTTTTGGATAACTCTAAATAATCTTTTTCTAGGTCAAGGCCTATAAATTTACGGCCGTGTTTTGCTGCTACAACACCTGTCGTGGAACTGCCGGTAAATGGATCAATTATTATGTCACCCTTGTTCGTACTAGACAAAACAACTCGCTCAAGTAACGCGATAGGTTTTTGGGTTGGATGTTTACCGAAGGTTTTTTCTGCTGCTTTGGGTGTGCCGATCGCCCAAACACTACGCATTTGTTTGCCTTCATTTTTTATCATATCTTTTTCATGCCAGTTCCCGTTTTTCATCTCCTGGTAGTTGAATGTGTGCTTCCCGTTCGGATCTTTCCGTGCCCATAAAAGGGTTTCGTGGCTGGCGGTAAAATAACGCCCACTTAGGTTAGGTGCAGCGTTTGGCTTGAACCAAGAAATGTCGTTCAGTATCTTGAAGCCCATAAGCTGCATTGCATAGCCGCATTGGTATATAGAATGATACGTGCCGCTTACCCAGAGACCCCCGTTCGGTTTTAGGACTCGATAGCATTCTTCAATCCAGCGATGATGAAAATCGAAATCAGCTGCGACGCCTTTGCTCTCGTCCCATTTACCCTTGTTGACGCTTACACGCTTACCGGCATGAACTGTAAAGCCGCCATTTGAGAGGTTATATGGTGGGTCGGCAAAAATCATGTCTATGCTATTTTCTGGAATCTTTTTTAGAAATTCGACAGAGTCGTCAAGATAAAGGACGAAATCTTTGTCCTTGAAAAACGGTTTTTTCTTAATCCCCTCTAAGATTTTCCCCATGGATCAGATCTTATGATCATAAGCAGGTTAATACAAAGTATTTTTTACTTAACGCTTGAGCTATTGCAGTAACTGGCGTACGACTTGACCTATTTTGCCTGACTGAGCAGAAATACTGTGTCTTTTGCAGCCCTCTCCATCAGATAAAACAGCATTCAAGTTTTCCTGAGCCCACCAGCCATAAAACGATAATACCGAGCACAACTACTCTTATGTACTGACTGAATAATGCCGAGGATCAGTCATCAAGTAGCAAATTATGTATTTGCACAATATTGCGGGTATGGGTGAGAAAGTCCGGTGGACTTTTGCAAGGAAGTCTTCCTGGTGGAACTCGCTTCACGCAGTGAAGTTTCGATGCCACAGAATGGGGCGTAAGGCAGTCACGATCTCGGTGATTATTTCAGCCGAGTCCCGACCCGCTCTCGACATACTTGAAACGAGTTCCAAATCTGTCTCCGAGGTTCCGAAGCGCGCGTGGCGCTTCTCACCCATGTTTTGGATACTTTGTCGCACAAAGTATCAAGAATTAATATTTAGAAAACAATAAAAATGTATTTTCACTTCGGGGCGCCTTGCTTACTTTTGGACCTGCAGCAAAAAGTAACAAAACAGGAACCCGATGCTTCCGCATGAACCCCCTCTTTAAATAAAACGAGCGCTATTATTCATATTTTCTTTACTTGCGTCAAATAACCATCTCTGACAGAATACAAATATGGCAGAGTCATTTTTGGTTAGGGAAAGTTTAGGCGGTGCTCTACGTCATATCGAAGTGCACGCAGTAACTGACCCTGAAAGCCAGGACGATTCAAATTTTATCCCCTTGTTAAAAGTAGTTGATGTGAGCCTAGGAATGAGAAGCTTTAGCAGGCCTGGCATCCTTCCACTGATAGAAACTAACGAAGGCGAGACTTCAGAGTCACTAACCTTAGATAGCGTCTTGACTGCATCTCATGCAGCAGCTGCAATAGTAGCGTTTTTTGGCGAAGAACCAGTAGGTCTTACATATTTTATTCCAGACGAGCATATGCACCATATGCCTCCTGAGTTTATAGAAGCGCTACCCGATCCACTATCGGGTGATATTCAGAGAGTTATGGCTGTGTCCGACTCAGTATCAGATTTAGAGCCAAAGTTAAGCCCTTACGACCCATCTGGTCCATATTTATAGAATATAAATTATTGAGTAATTATTAGATAGACCCAAATAGTTTTAGCAGTTGTCCAAGAACTGGTGCACAGAGTCTAGGTCTAGCTCAGGCAACGCTTCTTCGGGCATTTCAATTCCCTGCACGTAACCAGTAGCCACGTCCAGCAGATGAGCTGTATATGAAAAGCCATCTCTAGCGAACTCGCCGTGAAGCATCCTGCCTGATTTATTAGTAAAATATTTAGTGGTTGCAGAAATAGTCCTTCTAATTTCAGGATGGTTAATTGTGACCACGGCAGTAGAGTCTATAAGTAGATGATCCCGCACGTGCGGAGAGGTTTGGGTGCTGGCAATTCGTCTGTGGCGATCGTAATTACCTAAGAATGTATCAGGGGCTCCTGATAATTGACATAGCACTGCCTCCTGTAATTCTCTATCCAGATCTGACTCGGTAAAAGCCGCTAATGCAATTGCACCTGAATCTCTAAAAATCATTTCTAGTAGATCACTATCTCTTTCACTCACTTCAAGTGTCGAGGCGGCTACTCTGCCTACATAGGCCATTTGCTCTTTCAGCCCCCAATTGCCTTGCTGCATAAGTATGTCACGGCGCGCCCGGGTAGCATTGGTAGTCAATCCTTTGGTGATTTTGCCGCCTACGTCAAAAGTGAATTCTCCACCAGGAAGTTCAGGACCAAGGTCTATCATCTTTTCATAATATCATAAAATCAATAAAAAGTCAATAATTCGCTATTTTCATTCGATGCTGCTATGACCAACAACTCAAGCTTATTGCACAAGCTATTGTAATATGTCATTATTTATTAATGGGAAAAGAATGGGAATACTTTCCTCTTTGGGAGGATCGTCCTACTAATGCTAGAGTTTATACTGAAAAAGACAGAACCTATCTTGAATTAGTTATTGCTAGGCAAATTGCAGATTTATTGAGTTTTTACGGTGAAGCTGCTCTAGTGGATATTGATAATGCTGCATGCGTCGATGTTGACGAGTACAAATCGTTCTATGGACTCGCAGTGAGTCCATTTGTGCTAGAGGATGATAGTGAAATATTTTTTGCACAATTCCCGCCTGTGAATCAAGGGTTCGAGGTTGCTAATGGAGCGCATAGCGTCGAAAGGTTAACGGACGAAGGTATACAAATATTAGGGCTGACCGTATGGGATCCAGCAATCGAAACAGATAACCGAATACACGATGAAAGCTATAGTCCCCTAGAAA
>CAYGOR010000007.1:9239-12848 GCA_964351635.1 uncultured Candidatus Saccharibacteria bacterium | reverse complement strand
CCTAGAAATCGGCTTTTTACAGGAAATGCATGAGGCAATAGCCGTGATGAGCTTATCTGTTGCACAAATGGATACAGTCAACGAAGTACCGCATAAAACTGACGAATACCCGATCGCGGTTATCGAACCTGAATTCATGGAGTTAGTGGCACAGTTTGGTGACTAGCTATTTTCAGTAATGCTACTAATTAGCATATTAGTGCCTTTGAAGTCAGCAGAATACTGTGAAATATCGGGCAGATCGAGATCTTTGATCTTTTCCCATACAGCCTGAATCAAAGTTTTCATCTCCTGCTCTTCTGTCTCATTGAACTCAATTTTGAGTGGCGGTAGAATCTTGCCATCAGCATTCGGTTCGACGAATTCCAGGCGAGCTTCAGCGACTTTATATCCGGACCAAGTATGCGAACCTTCAATCAGGAATTTGTAGAAATACAGCTGCTGTTTGTATTTTAGGAGCTTTATACTTCGCTCCCATTTATCATGAGGTTTTCCGGTTTTGAAATCGACGATGTTAACTGTTTTATTTGCTTTATCTATCTCAAGACGATCGATTTTACCGCTCAAATGCGCGTCACCTAGTAGCACTCCTTCTTTCTTGAAATCTACCTCAGCTTTGGCCGCTTGGGTAAACATGTTCTCACGGGCTGGGATGTATAGCTTTAGCGCGTGATGGCCTCGATTACGGAAATCATCCATTCGATCATCCGGAATGTAGCGGCGTGATAATTGTTTATCAAATTCATTTAGAATTTTTTGAAGATTTGGCTTTTCTCCCACATCGATTCGTTTTTGGTACCAGTCCATAGTGCCGTGGACTGCGTTTCCAAACTCTCCATCCTCACCTGGAGCTGCAGGAAAACGAAGCAATGTGTTCAGCAAAAATTGCTCTGGTCCGCCGTACTCAGTATCGATAAAGGTATTTAAGTGTGTCGGCGACATCTGATAACGCTCTAGTCTATTTTTCAGTAGGCTTTTCAGGGAAGCATCTAGTTGAACGTGCCTTGAATGCCACATTGTATCGATGTGATGCATAGTTTCCGCAGCATTAAAGCTGGTTTGCTGCAGTGATTGCTTAGATTTTGGCAATACACTAGAAATTCTTGATTCGCCGTCGTCAAATTCCAGTAAATATTTAACAGGCTCTGTCGCCTTGCCGTTGTCTTTATTAGCGTGTGAAGTTAGGTAAAGCCCCTGCTTTGCCCTGGTTATGGCTACGAATAGAATACGCCGCAGCTCATCCTCACTACTTCCCTGGTAGCGAACGTGCTGCAAATTAGCCGGCAGCGTGAGTTTATTGCTGTTGGCCCTAGCTTTTTTGCCCCAGACATCATCATGCACAGATAATAAGAAAACATGCTCGAACTCCAGCCCCTTTGCTTTATATGCGGTCATTAGCTGGACAGAATCTTGGGCCTGAGCAATCGGATGCGAATTTATAAGTGGCTGCTCGGCTTCTTCATGGGCCTTTATGAAGCTTATGAAATCCTCAAGTCTTAGTAAATGATCTTTGCCAACTTGGTGAGCACGCAAATGCTCACGAATCGTTGATAGGTTTGCTAAAGACTCGTAAAACTGCAGAGGATTAGAATTTTTGTCCGAGAAATAGAATTTCTTCAGCGGCGAAACATATGAAGTGTCACCGTCAAGCTGCAGGGCGGCGTTACCTGTCAGATAGTCCAGTATATATTCCAGTGGTTCTTGCGCGCTTTTTAGCCCTAGCGCCAGGAAAGACATTACGTGTGGCGCCAGCAATTCGCTATCAAGTGCGATTTCAACCCACGATCTATCCTCTTCACGCGTTCGATAAGACCAGTTAATTTTCCAGATTTCTGCAACTGGTATTTCATAGAATTCTAGTGATAAGACCTGCGGCATTAACTCATTGAGCTTTACATAATCGTCGTCGCGAGCCGCAATGATTAGCTCTATCATGCTGCGGAAGGCGCGCATCAACGGCGTCTGCAGTATGTCTTCTCTCTTTTCGTAACTAACGGGTGTCTTGTTCAGGTTGAGGAACGGCACAATGCTCTCTAGTAATTTGTGTTTAGGGGCCAGCACAGCTATCTCGCTCGGATTAACCCCATCGTTAACCAGGTCTTTAATCTTATTCGCCACCCAGGCATATTCACTGGCTTCGCCGCTAAATTCATGCCGTTCGATAGCTGCTTCAGGATCGAGGTTCTCGCTACTAGCACTAAGAGTTTTGTTTATGTTTTCAATTTGCATGTGCAGCCGTGATTCAATTTGGCTAGCTACGTTGTGTGCGACGTGAATGATGTCTGGATGAGATCGGTAATTTTCAGTCAAGTTAATAACAGAAACGTCCCTAAACGCATTGATGAATCCCAGCATGTTGCTGACTCTAGCACCCTGAAATGCATATATAGCTTGGTCATCGTCACCAACTGCAAAGATATTCGGCTGCCCTTCGTTAACGGGATTATCGGCCAGTTGTTTGACTAGTTCGAACTGGGCTGCGTTCGTATCCTGGAATTCATCGAGTAGTATAAATTGGTATTTTTCTTGCAGGTTAAAGCGTAGTTCGTCTTTATTTTTCAGAGTATCTATCGTTCGCAAGATCATGTCGTCAAAATCGTATAGCTGGTTCTGAGCGAGCTGTTGCTGGTAACCGTCATAAACTTTCGCCAGCTCAATCATCCTTAGGTGCTGTGCTTCATCTGTCAGCTGGTAGCGGTTGTCAGCGTCTTTACTGAGCCAAGCATTTTTCCAAGCCGTTAATGGTGATGACTTATTAATTTCTACCGCTTCTGCCATAGCGGCTTCAAGCTCTTCATTAGCAATAGCAGCCAGCCCATCATGTCCACTAAGGATACTTTCGATGCCAGAAAAGAGCTCTAGTGCTTTGTCAGCCGTTCGCGGAAAAGATTTAATGACTCCAATATGTTCAGCGATCTTAGGCGAAAGTTCACGGACTTGCTTCAGGTTGCTGTCAGCCAATTTTCGCAAAGATTTGGGCGTTATTAGTCCGCGCTTAAGCTCGCTGATAGTCCCAGATACATTTTTGACATAGTGTCGAGCTCCAATTAGGGGAGATGAAAACGGTAGCTTATCAATTAATTTTGATACAATCTGAATCCTCTGCAGATCATCAATCGGTCTTTCTAGCCGAGAGTCTTCACCAGTCTCTAAGTCGATAGTCTCAAAAAACTCAGGATAGCTGCGGATAATGTCAGACCCAAATCCGTGGTAAGTATTAATGTGGACATCATAAGCGTCGTCTTTAATGATTGAGGCTAATCGCTCGCGCATATTCTGAGCAGCTGCTTCCGTAAACGTTAAACACAAAATGTTCTGCGCATTAGCATCTGTTTTCTGCAAGATGTTTGCGATCCGAGACGATAAGAGTTGAGTCTTGCCTGTTCCCGGCCCTGCCAGCACGAGCAATGGCCCATATATATGGTCCACAGCTTTCTGCTGAGCAGGATTTAGTTTAATTTCGCTCATTAGCTAACAGTATAGCGTTTTCTGAATGGACTAGACAGCCGATACTAGTGGACCTAGAACAGCTCCAATCGCCTGCAAGCGCTCTGGGTTACTATTGAGCCTGTCGCTCACTGCCCGAGCTTCAGCTTCCGATGCGCAAGC
>CAYGOR010000007.1:0-9139 GCA_964351635.1 uncultured Candidatus Saccharibacteria bacterium | reverse complement strand
AGATATTGCTTAAATTTCTCTTCGAACTTTGCTATTTTGGGATTAATTATGACCTGGCAATATGGGTTGCCAGGGTTTTTATTAAAGTAATCTTGGTGATAGTCTTCTGCTTCATGAAACGTATCTAACAAACTCACTTCAGTCACTATCGGTTCAGACCATAAATCTCGAACCCCATCAATAACCCTATGGGCTATGTCAGATTCCAAATAGTTATTACAAAGAATTATCGATCTATATTGTCGCCCAACATCATTACCCTGTCTATCGACTTGAGCGGGGTCGTGCACATGGAAAAATATTTTTAATATTACTTCTAAAGAAATTTCCTCTGGCTCGTAACTCAATTGCACGACTTCTGCATGACTGCCGTGATTTTCGTATGTAGGGTTGCTTAAATCACCGCCTGCATAACCTGAAACGACCTTTTTAACACCTTTAACCCTTTGAAACACCGCTTCTATGCACCAGAAACACCCACCGCCAAGAACTATTGTTTTCATTTGTTCATTATAGCAATAGGTTATCCGTATTGAGCGTCAGCCATTTTGTCGAGCCATTCAATGCTAGTATCTAGTATCGGACTGACGACTGGCTCCTCAAAAGTATTCTCATTGTCTGTAGCCCGCTCATTTAAAGAATCGGTAGGTTTAGAGCTAATGAACAGATTTCTTTCTGTCCCATCTCCGTAGAACCACATATTTCGCCACTTGTTCATATATACCATCATATCATATTTCGTCAGATAAGTCAATATGGTACACTCTTTGAGATATGATTGATTTTGAGCTTCCAGAAGAGCTAATAGCTCAAGAACCAGCCCGGCCGCGTGAGAGTGCTAGGCTGCTAGTCTATGAGCGCAGTAGCGGAAAAATAACTGATTCTGTGTTCAGCAAGGTTGGCGACTTTTTACCGAGCGATACAGCCTTAGTCCTAAATAATTCTAAGGTCGAAAATTGTCGTTGGCTTTTTGACGAAGGCCGAACGGAAATATTTGTGCTGGAAAAACTCGATCAACATTCTCTAAGGGCTATGGTGCGTCCTGGTAAAAAGTTCAGACTTGGCGACCAAGTTAAGCTCAACGATTGGCTTCAACTAGAGGTAACGGCGATTGACGATGACGGGCTTCGAACATTAAAGCTTAATGTACCTCATGACGACGAGCGGTTAAAGGACTTTGAACATGTCCCTTTGCCGCCATATATTCAGCAAAATGACGACCTAGCAGCCGAATACCAGACTGTATATGCAAAGCCATTAGGCTCCAAAGCAGCGCCGACGGCCGGACTGCACTTCAGCTCAGATATGATTGCAAAGATTAAAGAAAGTCATGATGTGGTTGAGGTTACTTTACACGTAGGCCTGGGCACGTTCGCCCAGCTAAACGAAATCAACTACTCTTCAGGAAAACTACACGAAGAGTGGTACCACATCGGAAATGGTGCTGCCGATAAAATGAAATCAGCACATCACATCACAGCCGTCGGCACGACTACAACTCGGACTTTAGAGTCTTGGAAAGCAACTGGAAAACTAACAGCATCAACCGACATATTCATTCAGCCCGGCTACAAGTTTAAAGCGGTTGATAGTCTGTTAACCAACTTCCATTTGCCTGGGACATCCCTGCTGCTTATGATTGAAGCCTTTGTAGGGTCCAAAGCGGAGACACAGCGAATTTATGATCATGCAATTGCAGAGAAATACCGCTTCTATAGTTTTGGCGACGCCATGCTTATCGTTTAGTCGCACGGGTAGTTTTTCACTTATGAAATTGTGGCGAAATATGTTACAACTATAAGCAGTATTACTGATAGAAAGTATTGATGGCGCAGACTAAACCTTGGGTAAATATGAATAGTATGCCCGTATCCGGAGTAAACCGGATCGGATTGCTATTAGCGCCTTCTTATTTAAGTGGATTATTGGTTCTATTAGCATCGGCTGTCATCATAGGCTCGGCTGCAATGTCTGGTATTCAAGGTGGAGAGTTCCTGAGTGTGGTTACAGATATATTCTCAGCCAGAACAGATGAAATCACAGCCGCCAATGGTGGTTTAGACGCCGTACAAAACGTCCTGTCTTCAAGTGCTTTGAATAGTATTGTTTACATAGGCTTCTGGGCTCTTGTGGGTTCGATGGTATATCTAATGCTACAAATTATTGCCAAAGGCTTAGAGCCATTCAACGAAATGATGGCAACCTACCGAGCCAATAAATCTCGCAAATCTCAGACCCTAAAAATTATCGCTGCGCAGATATCACTGCGATTTATTTTTACCATCGCCGCCACAGTCTATGTTTTTGTTATAAAGGACCTTATCGTCCCCTTTTCAGTCGCAGTAACCAGATTCGCGGTCGACTCTGGAGCTGGTGTCATGATTCTGAACCTTTTGGTGGCTAGCATAGTGTTGATCATTGGCCTTCACTTGCTGACAGTTTTATTGCGTCTAGCTGCACTCAGACTACGTGTTTTTGGCGGCGAAGACTTATCTATGTAAATTCAATCAGCGAACCTGAATACAGCTATGAAACACTTGGTTTGTAGCGCTATTCTGTAGTTTGTCCGTCAAAGTCTTCGTCACTGGCATCAGCGGAAGCCTTGTCATTGAATTCGATACCTTCTTTATGGTGTGGTGGAGAATATATCGTATACATCTTCAGACTCTCTGTGTCAGAAGAATTAATTATATTGTGCTTGGCCCCAGCAGGAACCACTACCGCGCTACCATCCTTAACTGTATATTCATTATCATCGATAATTACAGTACCTTGCCCTGTTTCAATTCTAAAAAATTGATCATTATTTTCATGAATTTCTAACCCAATCTCCTGTCCAGGCTGCAGGCTCATTAATACTAGCTGTGAATGTTTACTCGTATAGAGCACTTTGCGGTATTTGCTGTTTGTGCGAGTTAACGTTTCTATATCTTGTAAAAAACCTTTCATTTGAAGCCTCCTGTTTATATATGTATTTTACGGCCAGTAGAAAGATAGTCATGTATAAATTCTTACAAGAAATAGTGGTGCGATATAATTTGGCTGGGCATCCTAGACGAAGTTAGAACCTTACTCCTCTCGGGCAGAGGGTTGGTGACACCCACCGCCTAATCCTATTTAGTTTGATGGGCGGGGGGGGGGTAGGTATAGCCCCACAGCCAGTAGTCTCTTAATGCTTCCCTCACAAGAATTTTGTAAAATTTGCATTAATACCCCCTAGGGGTATATAGTGTTAACATGATTCCGGATATTAAGAAACGTGCAAGCCATCGCTCCAAAATCATTGAGGGTCAATTCAAAGGACTAGTAAAGGCAATCGATAATGAAGAGTATTGCATCGATATACTTACTCAGAGCCTCGCTATTCAGAAGTCCCTACGCTCTTTGAACAAACTAGTACTAGAGAACCATATGAAGACTCACGTCAAAGAAGGCATGAGTGAGGGCGACGATAAATCTCAGCAGGAAATTATTGATGAGATGCTACGGATTTATGATTTAACCAACATACGGGGTTAAACGCATGGATCATCACGAGCATCATCATATGGATCATTCAGAGCACGATGGCCACGACAAACATGCTGGTCATAGCCCAGATATGTTCAAGCAAAAGTTTTGGTTGTCATTTTTATTAACGATACCAGTTCTATACTTTTCACAAACAATTCAAGATCTACTGGGATATGAAGCAGTCACATTTACAGGTAGTGAATATATACCAGCTATCTTAGGTGTCTTTATCTTCTTCTATGGTGGCTTGGTATTCCTAAAAAGTGCAAAAGCCGAACTTGCCTCTCGGCAACCAGGAATGATGACTCTTATATCGCTAGCTATTAGTGTCGCTTTCATTTACAGCTTGCTTATTACACTAAACATCGTCGATGGCATGGATTTCTGGTGGGAGCTCGCATCACTGGTGACAATTATGTTACTTGGCCACTGGCTAGAAATGGCCTCTGTCATGAATGCGCAAGGTGCATTAAATGAACTTGCCAAGCTACTTCCCGATGAGGCTGAACTGGTAACAAAATCTGGCGCAAAGACAGTTGCTATTTCCGAGCTAAAAGTCGGAGATAAAGTGCTTATTCGCCCTGGCGCGCAAGTTCCCGTCGATGGAGTAGTTATCAAGGGTGAATCAAAAGTTAACGAATCGATGTTAACTGGTGAATCGAAACCAGTAGATAAATCAAAAGATAGTGAATTAGCAGCAGGTACTGTCAATCAAAGCGGTTCACTAACCATGAAAGTTACCAAAACTGGTGACGATACAGCTCTTGCAGGAATAATGAAGCTTGTTTCAGAAGCTCAAAGTAGTAAATCTAAAACACAAATTCTTGCAGACAGAGCCGCTGCATACCTCTTCTATGTTGCTATAGGTGCCGCTTTTGTTACGGCAATTGGTTGGTCATTATACGGAGAATCAGGAGGCTACACACTAGAAAGAGTAGTTGCAGTACTTATCATCGCTTGCCCTCATGCACTTGGCTTGGCTATTCCGCTCGTTACTGCGATATCAACCAGTAAAGCTGCTAGTGCAGGAGTCATAGTGCGCGAACGCAGCGCCCTTGAGCTTGCTCGTAATGTAGATGTTATTCTCTTTGATAAAACTGGCACTTTAACAAATGGTGAGCAAGGTGTTGTCGCTTTAGTTGCTGATAATGAAAAGGAATTAATCTCTATTGCTGCTGGTATCGAAAACGATTCGGAACACCCCATAGCTCGAGCAATACTGGCTAAAGCTGAAGATATGAACATCAAACCTAAGTCTGCTAAAAACTTTACTGCGCTCGAAGGTCGTGGTGCTAAGGCAACAATCGAAAAAGATACGTATTTAATCGGTGGGCCTCAGCTTCTGAAAGAACATAAAGTAGCTTTAAGCAAAGAACTGTCATCTGCAACAGAAAAAGCTCATAAAAACGGCCAAACAGTCGTGTATGTGCTTAAGGAAAAAGAAGTCCTAGGGTCTATAATGATTACCGATACGATTCGTCCTGAATCTAAATTGGCTGTGTCCGCTTTACAGAGTGCTGGTAAGAAAGTTTCAATTGTAACTGGAGATTCAGAAGGCGTTGCTAAGTGGGTTGCAAGTGAGCTACATATTGACGATTATCACGCAGAGGTGTTACCAGAAAATAAAGCCGAGGTAGTTAAGCAACTACAATCTAATGGATTAAAGGTTGCCTTTGTTGGTGATGGCGTAAACGACGCACCTGCATTGACCATAGCTGATGTCGGGATCGCAATAGGAGCAGGAACCGATGTGGCGATTGAGTCTGCCGGAATTGTGCTTGCCAGTAGCAACCCGCAAGGAGTAGCCAAAATCATTAACCTATCGAAGGCCACCTATCGTAAGATGCAGCAGAACTTGGTCTGGGCAACTGGCTATAACATCATAGCAATACCTCTTGCAGCTGGTGCTCTCGCTGGGCTTGGCTTCGTACTGTCGCCAGCTATTGGGGCAGTCTTGATGTCATTATCTACAATAGTAGTTGCTGCAAATGCACAGCTTCTTAGAAGGGTTGAGTTGTGAACCGTCTAAATCACAAAACTCCATATACATCGCTATTTATACGAGCTCTACTCGTGCTACTGATGCTCTTTACTTTTGCTGTTTCCAGTTCTTCTGTAAATGCCTCTCAAAACCATGATGTTCATACTGCTGCGATGTCACAACAAGACATGCAACATGAATATATGCGGGAATGTGCTGCAGCATGTGGATTTGTTGAGCGGAATGAAAGCCGGACACTCAACATAAATCAGCGAAAAAAAGAGAAAGAACTAGATCCAGAGCAAGAATCGTATCCCCTTAATATTCGAAACTACCGGTATCAAGCTTACAAATTCAGAACCGTATTCATTGAGCAACAAAACTCTTCATATCTGAGGTTTGCACAGCTCAGACTTTGATACCTTACTTTTTAGGTTATCCAACTAAAGAGTAAGGAGTATTTTAATGAAAGATAAAAAATTCGGCATAGTAATGACAATTCTTGTTATAGCAGTATTGGGTGCTGCCGTTGTGTTCGGAAAAGATACGGTAGAGAGAATTAGACTTGGTAATGAACAAGCAGATAACGGTCGCCAGCATGTTTCACAGACTGAAGCTCCGCAATATGGCGAGAGTGAACCACCAACATCTGGCGATCATGGAGAGCCTGTACCACAACAAGCATACACGACCGAACTGCCTGACTATAACACCATCCATAATCTAGAACACGGTTATGTATACATAACGTACCGTCCAGACACACCACAAGAAGAAGTTGAAAAGCTGACAGGTCTCTTCTTCGAAAAAAGCAATGAAGAATTCAGCCCAACAAAAGTCATCATGGCACCACGAGCAGCGAACGAGTCACCAATCGTCTTGTCTTCATGGAGAAGAAGCATGACGTTTGATTCATTTGACGAACAAGAAATGATGGACTACTACTTAAGCAATGTGAATAAAAGTCCGGAACCAGCGGCTAGTTAAATATGAAGGTTAGTCTCTGGTTCATATGGCTACTCATCAAAACAAGACCGATTAGATTCTTGGTGCTTTGGTTTTTCATGCTTTGGATATTTACATATCTTACTAGCTTGGATCTCTTCTGGGCGATTTGGTCTAATCCAGTCTTGAGCTTTGGCGAAAAGATTTCATTCATGTTTGATTCGTTTACGAGCATTATTTCAAACTTCAGTGATTTAAGAGTGCTTTCACTAATTGTCTTTTCGTTTATTACGGCTGTTAACTTGACATTGTTATGGCATACGATGAAACGCAGAAGTAAAGCTAAAGGAGCCAAAGCAAGTGCCGTAGGAAGTGTTGGAGCGATTGTCGGCTCACACTGTATTGCTTGCGGAGGATCATTCCTAGCCCCACTCATCACCACCTTGGCTGGAAGCGGTGCTTATTTTAGTGGAGCACGAGTAAATACTGCAATAGTAATAAGTGTTAGCATAAATGTAATTGCCATTGTTTTTGTCGGCTACACGACGTTAAAACTAGCAAATCAAGAAAAGAACTATATTTTGGAGGCAAGCAATGTTTAAGAACGATAACAGAAGAATATTAAATGTGCATCTAATAAGCACGTAGGAGGCATGAAATGAAGAAACAAGAAATTAAGAAAGATGAACCTAAGGAAGAAATAACAGCGAAAGCTGACAAGAAGAGTTGGTTCATCAAGGGTGGCATTGTCGCTTTGGCACTGCTGATTTTTAGTGGAGGTTACTATGGTTATCTTTACGCATCGACTCCCTCTCATTTGAGAAATCCCGAGTTTGAGCACTACCATCTAAGAACACAGATTGTAGTCGATGGAGAGCCTGTCGACTTCTCACATCATGAATTTCAAGAAGAATACGATAAAAACTCATGCAGCGCTGAACTTACCGGTCAGCCAATAGATTTCCACGACGACATGGATCAAATGGCACATGTTCACTGGAGTGGTATAACTGGCGGTGAATTCCTTAAGTTTTACGGCTGGAATCTTATAGGTGGTGAGGACGACTCCCTTGGACGTCGTTTTGACCAAGGAATGATGCGCATGCATCACATAAGAACTTCAGGAGACTTGCTTCCCGAAGTCACAGGTAGTGCGAATTACTATATCTATGTCGGTGATGAGAATAGCTATGAACAAAAAGACTGGAATGAATTCCTAGAGACGGACTTAGAGGAGTTCCTTGGCAAAAAGAGCTATCTAAACACAGACGATGAGACATCTTTTAGTCCACTTGATTGGTTCACACAAAAAGCCTATGCGCACGGAGACGAAGATGATGGTCATATCGAAGCATCTGAGCTTGAAAATGAGGAAGAAAAACTAGAAAGAATTAACAATTTTATAGGCAACATCGTCATATTTGCACAAGAGACTGAACCTTCTGAGGAGCAAATCCAAGAACGGTTCGCTAATCTTGTGCCACTTAGTGACAGTGTTTGCGGAGGATAAATGATGAATAACAAAATATTATGGATTGTAATAGCAGTAGTGCTTGTCATATTTGGAGCACTTGCTCTCTCAAGTAGCAGCGAACAAGAAAACGGTGATACGGATACTAATCAATCGCTGTCACTATCAGATATTCATGGTCTTGAAGTCGATATTGATGATTCTGACCGGCTTTACCTGCCTAATCACCAGGGTCTATACGTTCAAGGTGCCGACGGAGCGATCACCCGAGTAAGTGAAATTTCAGATGATTTTATGAGCTTTGCTGTGAGCCCAACAGACAGTAGCGTGTTCTATGCCAGCGGACACCCAAAAAATGGTGGCAACTTTGGCTTAATTAAATCTACGGATAGTGGCGTGACCTGGCAGGACGTGTCCGATGGGCTTAATGGCCCGGTTGATTTTCATACCATGGCTATTGATTCAAAGAATGATGACCATATTTATGGTTACTACGCAGGTGCACTTCAGCGATCGCTTGATGGGGGTGAGTCATGGGAGTACTTAAATAATGCACCTAATCAGATAATTCAGTTAAGCGCTGGTTCTGCTGAAGACCAAATCTATGCTGCAACCACCAACGGCCTGTATCTAAGTGACAATCAAGGCGATAGCTGGAAGCTGGCTGCATTCGAGGGTGAAACAGTGATAGCTATTGAGGTAAATCCAGTATCGGGTCAGCTAATCGCTAACACTAACGCACAGGGCTTAGTACTGTCAGACGATAACGGCGAAACATGGAGTGAGAGTGACTTTGGAACTTCAGATACGGTGCTATACGTTGCGTCCTCTGTTTCGGAGCCAACCAAGTCATACCTGGTTACAAAATCACTGAAGATCTACCAGAGTACAGACAGCGGTCTAACTTGGTCAACTCGTTGATCAGCTATACTAGAACTATGACTAAAGAAGTATACGAATGTAAAGACTGCGGATTGCATTATGAGGAAGAGCAACTGGCTAAAGATTGCTACGATTTTTGCACCAAAAACCACGCGTGTAGCGTAGAAATTACTAAGCATTCTATAGAACATAAAAAACTCATGGAAGAGCGAAAGAAACAAAGCGACTGAGAATACCTAATTGTGCGACACAAAAAAAGTCCAGTAGCGCGAATGCGTACTGGACTTTTAATCAACTATCTTGGCTGGGATGGAGGGATTCGAACCCCCGAATGCCGGAACCAAAAT
>CAYGOR010000006.1:0-24011 GCA_964351635.1 uncultured Candidatus Saccharibacteria bacterium | reverse complement strand
AACCCCCGAATGCCGGAACCAAAATCCGGTGCCTTACCACTTGGCGACATCCCATCGTTGTATATTGTATCTTAATGTGCGGTTTGCCCGAATCTACTTAGAGACTTTTCACTCTGATGATTGAACCAAAATCCGGTGCCTTGTCACGTTCCGCGGTCCCCTTCATCGACCCCGAAATTTCATTCTATCAAACAAGTTTGATGAAGAAAGTTTCTTTGCAATGATTCACAGGATCATCTCACCCCGAATTACGTTATTGAAAACAAGTTTTCATCAGTTAGTTCGTTTCCAGACTGCCACTGGCAATCTTCACTCTTGGCGACATCCCATTATTTTTCACTTTGTCTTAACGCTTTGTTGATATTATCACCGATGAGGCTTTAGCTGACAAAAGTAGGGTTATTTTACAGGTTTTCTGGTGGTTTTTCTAGCTTTAGGAGCGATTTTAACGCTTAAAGGCATAACTTTGAGAGTAAGTATTACGGCAAGAATAACTGCGAAACCACACATAACGCTTGGCAAACCTCGAGATGCAGGACCGTCTAATGCCCAGATGATGGTTGCTGGAATGACGAATGAAGCGTAGCCAGCAAGTAACCAAAGTGATGCTTTTGCTTTTGATTTCGACTTGCTATATTGCCAGTGCATGAAGGACGTGAGCATAGCTGCTATCAGCCAGACATAGTAAAAGACAAAATACCAACCGCCATAATCAGCATTCATTCGGAATATCAAGTAGTTCGATGTGCATTGGTAGCTATCCATAGCAGCGCCGCTCGCAAAAATTGCCATCCATACTGCAGAGGATAGATACGCGGTGTAACCTATTAAGCCGAGCGACTTCCCTGTCAAACTCCGCGCCAGATGAAATCCTATAGCTGGAAGAGCTGTGATAGCTACAAAGCCGATTCGCCCCCATGTATCCCCTGACCAGAACATGCCTTCACATATCGCATATTCGGATAGCTGAAACGTCGCAAGCAGTATTAGGAGTAATATTCCTAAAACAATAGGTTTAGTTTTAGGCATTTTTGCGATCGCATAAAGGGCCATAAACACTTCAATAGCAAAAGTAAGCAGCATGATGAGCGGAGAGAAGCAGTAGAACTTGGTCGATTTCATTGATATAAGCGTAACCGTAAAGCACTTGAGAATCAAACAAGCTTTGTCGTGAGAAGCATTACTATAACTCTTCAAAAGTCTAAAAATATATCTATACAATAAAAACAATGTTGACTCAATAGTGTAAATGAGCGTATTATGCTTGCAAAGAAGAGTAACTGCGGGAGAACTCTAGTGTATAGATTGAATGCGAAAAAATCGTGGTGGAATAATAGGAATATCAAAGTCATGGCAAGTGTTGCTGTAGTAATGGCGCAAATCGTAACAATGGCAATATTTTCAGTCACATCGCTACAGCCAGTTGCGACAGCAGTAACTGGGAACGTATCAAACATAGATACAAGTGAAGATTTTAGTACACTTCAAGAAGCGCTAGATGATTCAGATACCAATGATGGAGACGTTATAGAGATTAACGTTGACCTAGTTACTAGTGAGCAAGTTACAGTTACAAAGTCGGTAACAATTGATGGCAACAACAATACCTTGGACGCAGCTTTTTCCAAGCCGTGTTCTAGCTGTAATGACAATAACTCAGCAATTGGAGTACAAGCGGACGATGTAACCATTCAAAATATTGTTGTCGAAAGCTCTGCCGACCTGCCTTGGCCGGGACAGCTTCATGGAATTAACGTTTACGCGTCCACCAACGTAACTGTCCAAAATGTTACAGCTCGCGATTTTGAAGGAACTGGCATCGCGTTTAATTCTTCAACAGGGCTCATCCAAAATGTACATACTGAAAATAATTCATGGCACGGAATTAATGTTGATAAAGCTGGCTCAAACGTTACTATAACTGGTTCAAATAGCCATAACGAAGGTTTTGCAGATATCTATATGGACAATGACACTTTAGCTGTTACCGTCACGGCGTCAGGATATAACTGGGAAAGAAGTGGTATTCCAGGACGAGACAATGACAGAGTTTATAGACTACTCCCACCCCCAGTAATCAGTGAAGTTGATGTCTACGGTGATACAGCTAGCTTTGAGAATGACCCAGCTGGTGGATGGATGTTTAACCGTGACGCGAACAACGCAACGCCAATTGAGTTCAATACGAATGAGCAGACGATCGGCAATGGTAGCCTATATGTTGAGCCCATTAGCTCAACCGCCGCACATAAATTTATCGGTGAGTTTTTCACATACACCCCGATTAGCGAAATAAATACATTCAGCTACGACTTCATGGTTGGAGCTGGTGGAAACGAAGTTACTGACGCAAACGAGTTCTACCTGAATGTATATGCTAATTTTGACGGTTCAGCGCAGAACAAGTATTACGACTGTAAATATGATGTTGTCCTTACCACTTCTTCTGGCTGGACAACAGTAGTATTTGATCCCACCCAGAGCTATCCAGTAACGGTTGCTAGTCAAGCTTGGAATACCCCACATCCTGCGTCTTGCCCTGCCGTGCCGGCAGACATGGGTCCAGGATCTACAGTTAGAATGTTCGCTATAAATCTTGGTGATACTAATTCAACAGATCAAGGTGTGGATGGTTATTTCGATAATGCCGTCTTGAGCACAGATACAGCAATAACAACTTATGACTTCGAGCCCGATGTTACACCCCCTGCCGTGCCAACAAACTTACATAGAATTGTAAAAAACGGCGGGGCGTCATTAGCGTGTGGGGACTATTCTATCAGGCAGACCCTGTATCCGACATGGGACGCAAATATTGAATCAGATTTCTCGCACTATGAATATACCTCGTACAACGGAGCATCAATTGGCATCAATGAGCAACTCATGCCGACAAATCAATTCGTGCATAACTGGGCACCTGCTGCTGATGGTATGAATGGATACAAAGTAAGATCAGTAGATACTTCGGGCAACAAGTCTGAGTGGAGCGACATATGTTACATAAACTATGACAGCACTCCTCCTTCCGTAGACGTCGTTAAGGTGAATGGATCTACGTTAGGAAGCGAGTATCAAAGAGATAATAACTGTGAACCGCTTGACCAGTTACACTTAGTAAGTGGCGAAGCAGATTTCAGCGCAATAATCACGGATGCTTCAAGTGGTGTTAGTAGCGCGAGATATAAAGTTCGCAAAGTCAGTGATGGCGGATGCACTATGACAAGCGTGTTTAGCACTGGCTATATAAATATGCTTGATGATAATAGCGACGACGAATGGCTTACTCCATCAGCCAGTGTCTTCGATACCAATAGCGTGCCAAGCGATGGTTTCTACACCATTATGCTTCAGATCACTGACGAGCTCGGAAATTCTAGGACTAAGTATGTTGACCTGAACATCGACAACACTGCACCTGAAATCACGGCGATCAACTTGACTGCTGATAACACTGGTGACCCTGTCGCAGACGGCGGATCAACGAATTCTCAGTACTTCACCTTTGACCTAGATTCTTCTGCAGATACTACCCGCTACCAGCTAAAATACTGGAACGACATTTCTTCTTCACCTTTTAAGATTGGTAGCCCTTGGAATCCTACAAATTTAAGCTCTACAGGCCACATGAGTACCTTGGGGATATATACGGATAATTTCACCCAGGGCGAAGGCACACATTACTTCTCATTCAGTGCGTGTGACGCAATGAATAATTGTTCTGCATACTCAGCACCATACGAAGTAACTTACGACACTACTCCACCAACAACTGACTTTGCAGGACTAGAAACCACAGATACCACACCAGACTTGAGTGGCGACGCCGGTGATGCTAGCGATGTTACCGTTACTGTAAACGGAGTTGATTACGTAGCTTCATTAAGCGCAGGTCAATGGAGCGTAAATATACCTTTAGCACTATCCGTTGGAACATACGATGTACAGGTTACTGGTACAGACGAATCTGGTAATGAATCCACCGCCAACTTTGAGGATAGTCTTACTATAGCCCAGGTAGCTGGTGTCAGTACTGGCTCAAGCTCAAATAATGGTTCTTCGAGCTCATCTTCAGACGAGGATGACGACGACGGGTCAAGTAACGAAATAACAACTACTTCATCTAACGCAGTTTTGGCTTCAAGTTCAAATAGTGATACAGATAGCGGAAATGCAAATGATGCTGAAGAGGCTGGCGACAATGAAGAGTCTGAAGAGACTGATGATAGCGAAGTGTTGCAGAGCACGGATAGTTCTAGCGAAACCGCGGCTGATGACTCTACTGAAGATACAGAAGAATGTTTCAAGATCTTAGGAATCTGCTGGTACTGGTGGATCCCAATTGTGATTGTTGTGGCTGTAATAGTCTACGTAGGTACTCGCAAAGAAGAAGAATAGGCTTCTCACCTTCCCTCGTTGGGGAATAAGTTCGTCAGCTTAATTACTTAACTCTGCTTGGCTCTGTATATTGCCTCGTGGTTTAAGCCGAAGTAGTGTGCTACTTCGTGCCACACAGTTTCATAAATCTGCTTTTTTAGAGACTGTTGACTGTGAAAAACATGCACCATTGGAAACCGGAATATTGTAATCGTTGCAGGTAATAATCCCGATTGAGAACCGCTACGCTGCGGGCGAGACACTCCTTCGAATAGACCGTACAATGCTCCATGCGGACTTAGATTCAGTTTAATTCTCTGCTCTTCTGAGGGCATATCTTCGACTTTAAAAACAACATTTTCATGGACGTCTTTGTATTCTTCAGGAATAGCATCGATTGCTTCGCCTACTAATGCCTGGAACTGCTTTTCGTTTACATCCATCCATCTATAGTATCAATTTTTTGCAGAATGTTTAAGCAATTGCTAAAATGTTCTTAGATGCTTAAGCTCTTAGCAATTACTGCGGCAATTATGACAGCAGTTTTCGCATGGTTTCTTTTGCAGGGCCCAAATAACAACGGTGAGAGTAGCTCAACTCAGCTTGATAGCCCAAATGAAATGTCTCAGCTTGAAGATACTGCTGATTTAGAGAACCGCCCTTCCCTAATTATAGGTGATACTGAAGCTCCAATTACGCTAGTAGAATATGGTGATTTCAAGTGTCCTTCGTGCAACGAATTTCATCAGGGTGTAGGTAAACAGCTCCGTGATCAATATGTCGACAGTGGGCAGTTGAAGATTGAATTCAGAAATTTCCCTTTCATTGGGCCAGATTCTGGACGTGCCGCCAGAGCTAGTTATTGTGCCAACGACCTGGGGCTTTTCAGCGAGTATCATGACAAGGTTTATGATTTTCTTTGGAAAAGCTATTACACACAAGGTGATCTCAATGCTGAGTTTAGGGATGTGTTAACCTCGGATCAAATAAGTAGAATAATGGGTGATTCTATCGAAGACGGTAAGTCATTCGAAGCCTGCATAAATAGCGACGATTATAATAGATTCATTGATGCAGATCTCCTGCTAGGGGCCGAAGATGGAATCACAGGAACACCTGGATTTGTTATAGCCGAGCAAACTATAACTGGTCCATCGAATTACAACACGTTCAAGACCTTAATTGAAATAGAATTGAGCAGATAGATGGGACGAGTTGGATTAATACTACTCAAGTTTAGGGTTTCTTCTCTGAATATACTCAAGGTTCTTATTAAGCCCCTTTATCTGGCTCTGTTTATAATTTTTACTTTTATCGTGGCTACTTTCATAATGTGGTCACTGAATCTTGAGCTACTCGGTTACATACTCTTTGATGCGCCGATAAGTTTTGCTGACAAATTACAATTTTTTAGTGAAGGCTACCTAGATATCTTTACAACTTTTGATAATGCTCATGCGCTAGGAATACTGGTGTTCTCTGTTCTGTTTGGTGTAAATACCTCCGTTTTTATCTATGTGCTACGGAGAAAAAGCTTCGCAGAACTTAAAAAGCACTCAGGGGCAAGCGGCGCGGGTTTTGCAGCTGCGGTAATAAGTGGCGGCTGCGCTGCTTGTGGCACTTCTCTGCTTGCGCCGATAGCTGCCACCCTAGGGGCAACATCCGGCGCATTTTTAAGGGATCTGTCATTTTGGCTAAACTGGGTCGGTAGCGCTTTAATCCTTTATAGTTTGTACCATTTAGGATTGTTAGCGGCTAGGAATAATAGCAAGTAAGTGCTAACGATCGATAGTCTCTCTAGCTTTGTCGCGCTCCATACGAGCAATTGATTCGATAGTATACTCGTGCCTTAGGTGTTTTTTAATATTATTAAAATCAACTCCGATTTTTTTGTGTGGATTAAACATATTCTCTGGATCAAAAATATGCTTCACTTGGTTGAAGAGCTCTTCTATCTCAGGGGTGAACATCACCGGACGATAGACAGCTCGCATCAGACTATCATTGTGCTCACCAGCAGGCGTCCCCCCAAGATCTTTAACCATATTGTAGAATTCGTCTGTCATAGCAAACAGTTTTTTACGATCATTAACATCTGATAGATCCATAAAGGGCTGCATGTGCAAATCTGCATCTCCAGCATGACCCCATATAGCTATTTCTAAATCATATTTCTTGAATATTTCATATGCTCGGCTGATAAACTCAGTCAGCTTTTGTGGGGGCACAGTCCCGTCTTCAATGATTGGAAGTGCTTTTTTCTTACCTGGTATCGTCCACATGACTGCTGCGGCGCTGCGCCGTAGTTTCCAGGCTTCCTGTTCCTCCTGCTCTGTCTGCTTCAATGATGAGTCGTAAGCTAATTCAGTAACGATTGCGTGGGCTTTAGCTAGTTTACCTTCTCTTTCATCATCGTTCTCATCATCAAATTCACAGAGAAGAACAATAGCAGGCACATCACCATTTGGCAGAAGGCCCTTTAGTAATTCAGGCTTTTGTTTATTAACGAGCTTGATAAGGTTCTCATCTACAATCTCCAAAGCGCTTGGCCCCAGGTCATGAAGCTTTTGAGCCGCTACTCCTGCTACCTCTAGCGAATCGTAATAACTAACGAGTAATTGAACGTTTGAAGGATCAGGAACTGGTGCAGTGCGTAATCTGACAGCAGTTACAAAGCAGAGAGTGCCTTGAGATCCGACAATGATCTGTGCAGGATTGAACAGACCTGATTCATTAACACGCCATAAAGCATAGCCTGAAGATTCCTTAGTAACTTGCGGGTGGTCATTCATAATTGTTTCTTGATTTTCGTTAATGAGTTTTTGCAACTGCCTATAAATATCTCCTTCTAGCCCATCAATACTTTTCTTCTGCTCCATCTGGGCTGAGTTCACGGCATGTAGCCATGTAACTGAACCATCAGCTAAGACTACCTGAATTGCTTCAACATAATCGCGAGTTGAGCCATATTTGACTGTTTTTTCCCCAGCAGAGTTGTTTGCTACGGCTCCTCCAATTGTACAAATTTCAATAGATGCTGGATATGGAGGCAAATATCTTCCTCGTTTTTTAAGCTCATTCTGCATACGTCCATAAAGACAACCAGGCTGCACAATAACGTAATCATCACCTATCTCAAGAATTTGATTCATGTAACGCATAAAATCTACAATAATGCCCGTATTTATTGGACCTCCACCCTGGTCTGTGCCATTTCCCCTAGCTGTAAGTGACACTTTATCTGAACCGATTTTGTGTATTTTGTCTGTCTCTTTTACTAGTGTCGACACATCATTAGCGTCTTTAGGAAATACAATGGCGGTAGGTTCTAGCTCGAAAACTCCACCGTCTGTAGAATAATATCGAATGTCATCTTCTTTTACGCTAACATCTCCTGCTAGCGTGCCCCTGAGTGTTGATAGTAGTTTGCGCATGTTACGCTGTTGTCCCCCACATTTATTAGAATTCGGCTAGGCGTTCACCTCTTTGCCAGTGTTTATGTGCTACATCATACACTAAAAAGTTTTCGAGTACCCACTTGTCTGCTTGCCGCCTAGCTTGCCAACCTTCGGCACCGTCTATGACTCCATCTTCTGTTTGTAGTAGCGCCCACTCTCCACCGATAGGTACTACATACTCGGGCTGTTTAGGTTTGTAGGCTAGCCATTGTTTATTCTCGCTAACGCGCTTGAAATTATCAGCTAAAGCTATACCGTTGTGGATAGCTGTTTGGGCCATCCCCGCGTATGGGGTATCAGCCGCATCGCCAATCACAAATATATCTGGACTGTTAGCATTAAAGTGCTCACTAACGTTTACTCGGCCTCTATTGCCAATGGAGAAAATGTCAGGGTAACTAGCAAATAGACCGTTCGCTTTGTTACCAGCAGTCCAAATGGTTACATCAGATTTTAATGAGTGTCCGTTTACCACAATAGAGTCAGATTTACAGGCGCTAACTTTGGAGTTGAGAAGTACGTCAACGCTCAAGCTTTCTAGACGTTTTAGCGCAGCTTTTGATGATGCTTCGGACAGAGTTGGCAGAACTCTGTTGGAAGCTTCAATGAGACGCACCTTTACCTCTAATCCTTCAATTCCATGTTTCCCAGCGACAACGCGCGCAAAGTTCCTTATGTCTGAAGCGATCTCTACTCCAGTGGGGCCTGCTCCTATAACACTGATCGTCACCGTGGAGCCATTTGCGCCCCGGAAGGCTCCTACAAGCCTGTGGCGTAGCTTAATTGCGCTGGCTATGTCATACATATGCTCGGCATGAATAGCCATACCGGCGATATTGAAGAAGTTAACCTCATATCCAACAGACATTACTAGATAATCATATGAATATACACGGCCAGACTCGCCTTCGACTTCTTTAGTTTGTGGTCTTAATTCAACTACCGAATCTAGCTCTACCCTCACGTTCAAAGATTCGTCGAAAATCTCAGAAAAAGGCACAACAACCTCAAGCGGAGATTTACCAGTGGCACTTCGGTACATTGCACCGTGGTACTCAAACCTCGACCTCGGTGATATTAGAGTCACCTCGAAGTGCTTATTGTTAGACAGCTCATGGGCAAGCTTTACACCAGCGAAACCGCCGCCAACTATTACTACGCGTTTTTTCATATTGCTTATGTTAGTATAACAGTTCCGAATCACAGGTTGGTAGTGACTAGCAGGCAGATGTCGGTATACTTGTTGTAGATGAGAGTTATAGAGCCGAAGAGCATTCCGCTAAAGGTCACTAATGGACGAAAGTTACCTAAATGGCCAATCGCTGCATTAGTTATAGCGATTTTTATGTTGCTTATGATTTTTAAGCCAAAGCAAGTTATATCACCGTCTTTAAACGAGGATATTAATAACACTGAAGAAGCTCAGCCATCGTCGGAAGCAATTGATAGTAAATTCAGTGATACCGAATTTCGCCAGCTTTACAACAATTTGCGCCAACCAAATACAACTCGAATTGAGAATCCGCCTTCCATAACATCTTCAGCCACGGCTGATGCAATAATTGTACAGATTGCAGAAGAGCGTGGTTACAAGTTACGTAGTGAGGCCAGTGACGGGCTCGTTTCTGTAGACGGTATATTGCTGCAGCCAGGTGCTGCAGAAAGTTGGAAAACGATGAAAAACGCTGCTAGTAATGAAGGTGTTGTGATTCAGCTCACAAGCGGATATCGCAGCGTGAGCGATCAGCTTGAAATATTCCAGCAAAGACTAGCAGAGCTTGGGGCAACAACTTATCGGATCGAGAGCGGTAGTGCCGATGATGATATTAGTGAAGTTATGGAAAGAGCAGCACCTCCGGGATATTCACGACACCACTCGGGTTACGCAATCGACATGTTTTGTCCGGGCACCGTATTTGAGGAGTTCGCAGAGTCTAGCTGTCACCAATGGCTGACTGGCGATAACTACAAAAACGCAAGACTTTACGGTTTTATACCTAGTTATCCAGATGATACCGAGAATCAAGGTCCTGAGCCTGAGGCTTGGGAGTATATTTGGGTCGGTACTGATATCACTAATCTAGAGGCGGAAGAATGAAAAGGCTAAAATTTTCAAGAAAATCAGTTTTAATCATTATATTACTAATCGCCCTACTGTTTAGCGCAGCTACGGTGCTCTACTTATCGGATAAAGATAATCACAGTGATTCGGTAGTTAATGATGACACTGAAAACTCTCAGCAAGTCACAGATAGATCTTCCGATTTGAACATCAGGCTACTATTAACTGGTGACATCATCGGCCATGATTCCCTGAACGCAAATGCAAAAACTGGAGATGGGTATGACTATTTTCAGTTTATGAGCGATTTCCAAACTGCGTTCACTAAGAGCGATATTGTTTTCTGCAACCAGTCTACTTTAATCGGGGGAGACAGCTTCCCTATTACTGGATATCCATCATTTAATGCTCCTGCTGAGCTTGCCAGAGATATGGCGAAAGTCGGCTGCAATATGATAAATACCGCATCGAATCACAGCGCCGATAAAACTCAGGAATACATAAACTCCAATGTCCAAATATGGGACGAGCAAAATGTATTGGCGGTTGCAGGCCAGAATAATTCACAGCAGACGCAGAAGCAGATTGCGACATTTACTGTCGAAGGTAAAAAATTCGCTTTTATCGCTTATACGACCTATAGCAACACACCCCCACCCAATTCTTATGGTGTTAACATTTATTCTCGTGATGTTGCAGCCGAGGACGTACAAGCAGCTAGAAATATGGGTGCAGATTATGTAGTGGCTAGTATGCGCTGGGGCACTGAGTATTCAGCAACAGTAAACGCTCAGCAAAAAGCTGAGGCCCTCTATCTAGCAGATCAAGGCGTAGACATAATACTAGGTCATGGTCCACACGTTCTCCAGCCTGTGGAGCGGTTGCAGCGTGAAGCGGGTGGTGAAACTATAGTCTGGTATTCCCTGGGTAACTTTTTACAAACTCAGTTAGAGCCAGACACACTGTTCAACGCAGTCGGGGTTATAGATATCAACCTTAAAAATAATCAGACTACCCTGAGCTATGAGCCAATTTACATGCACTACGAGTGGACAGAAGAAGAGAAAGCAGCCCAGGACTTATTGGGGCGACAAAACCTTCGTTTAACATGGGTTGAAGGTAACGAGAATTTGTTTTCTCAATCACAACTAACTGGCGAAACGTCTATTTCAGCTCAAAAGGATCGAATCCATGATGTACTAAACGAACTTGCAGAAGTAAAATTAGTTAATATTGATTAGTAAGTCGGCGCAGCAGGAAGACCTAAGAATTCTTCAAGAGTTGTCGAAGAGCTGTAGATTCTACTGGCTGTCTCTTTGCCGACATATCTAAAATGCCATGGCTCATATTGATAGCCTGTAATTCCAGACTTCCCTTCGGGATAGCGCAGGATGAACCCGAACCTATGTGCGTTGTCAGCCATCCATAAACCCTCAGCTGTATCTTCCCAGCATATTTCCAGGTGGCAGGCTCCGCTAGGCGAAGTAGCGTCAAAACTTAAGCCTGACTGGTGCTCACTATGTCCTGGACGAGCGCTATAAGTATCGGCGGCCGATATGCCATCGCGGGCAACATATGAGTCATAAAATTGCTTTTGCTTGGCGTAAGAACGATAGCCGCTACCAAAAACTAGATTTATCCCATCGCTTTTTGCTGCCTCGAATAATTCAATTAAATCTGGCTCAACAGCCTGGTCAATCTGCATTTGTTCTTCCGATGAGCTTAAGCGTAACCTGACATTTGGCACTACAAGATTGATTGGATAATTTTCTGGGAGAGGGTTTTGCTTGTTTATGATTATTGGTAGCTCTTCTGTTGATTTGTCATCTTCTGTCTCTGTTTCAATAGTCTTATTGTCTGATGTCTCAGCTGCTGAAGAAGAGTCTTCATTTTGCGATAGTATTACCTCTGATGTGTCGTCACGATTCATGGCCGACGTAATTGCTATACCTAACAGTCCCAAGGTTAGTATTATCAATATGATGTAGTATTTCTTCATTGGTTTTAGTATAGCAACTCTATTGAATAAGCGACGAGCGTAGTAATCAGAGGTATTCTAGGGTATAGTAATTAAAACTAATCAGTAATTCATGAAACACATCTTTGATAATTTTGAGGATATGCAGTCGCGTATAAGACCGCTATCGATTAATGGCCTAAATGGTCGAGTGTTGACTTTGCCTGCAAATAAAAAGGCACGCCAAAATCGAGAAATATTGATGATTTACGGCCATCACGCCTCCCTGGAGCGAACCTATACTATTGCCGAAAACGCCGCTGATTATGCTAATGTAACCGTTCCTGATTTGCCTGGTTTTGGCGGCATGGATAGTTTTTACAAAATTGGTATGAAGCCGACTCTGGATAATCTAGCAGATTATTTGGCTACATTCGTTAAGCTACGCTATAGAGGTAAGCGGCTATCAATAATGGCAATGTCTCTAGGCTTCGTAATTGTTACCAGGATGCTACAACGCTATCCTGAGCTGGCGAAAAAAGTTGATTTACTCGTGAGCATGGTCGGCTTTACTAGAGCCGATGAGTTTACCTTATCTAAACCAAGACAAAACGCATATAAGTTTTCCTCTCATGTATTTAAAACTCGTCTTGGAAGTAGCTTCTTTTACAATCTTGCACTTTCTCCACCTGTTCTGCGAGCGGTCTACGGTCGCACTCATAATGCCAAGAAGAAGTTTGCAAATCTAAGCCGCGAACAGAAAAAAGCAATGATGGACTTTGAAATCCACCTTTGGCGATCAAACGAGGTACGCACATACATGGAGACGTCACTTATTATGTTGAATGTCGATAACTGTAACATGCAAGTAAACTTACCCGTTCATCATGTTTCGGTAGAGGGTGATCAGTACTTTGATAACAATGTGGTGGAGCAACATATGAGAGTGATATTCAATGACTTCACCAATCATGTTGCGGTTATGCCGAATCATGCCCCTACAGTCATAGGCAATAAAAAAGATGCTGGGGAATTTGTGCCTGCTAGTTTGCGAAAGGTATTAAAAAAGATTCCTCCATCTGTAAAAACTACTAAGGGAAAATCGAAATGACAAAATCAGGAAAAATGAAGATAGCTGTATTTACGCCCTACAACATATTTAAGTCAGGCGGAGTCCAGGAACATGTTAACGAGCAAGTTAGAATTCTACGCAAACGAGGTCATGACGTTACGGTCCTGACACCTCGGCCTGTTGGCGGCGGTCTAACTGACAAGGACGCCCCTAAGGGCACTGTTTTTTTGGGCGGCTCGACAAGGATTAAAGCGCCACATGCAACCAGTGCGGATGTATCGATCAATCTTGATAGTGATGCCGTTGATGCTGAGCTTTCAAAGGGCTACGACGTTTTACATGTACATGAACCACTAGTACCTATTGCAGCCAGGCAGCTTCTTTCTAGGGCAGAAGGCCATGCATTGCGAGTCGGGACTTTTCATGCTGCGTTGCCAGGAAACATGCTAGGCAAATCACTTGTGGCTGGCTACAAAACGTATGCTAAAAGTGTCGTACCAATGGTGGACGTTATTTCAGCTGTCTCACCTGCGGCAATCGGTTATATAGAGCAGTACGCAAAAAAACGGATAACTTATATTCCGAATGGTGTGAACTTAAAGAATTATAAAACAAGGAACACAAAGCGTGATCCAGCAACGATACTCTACATAAATAGGCTAGAAAAGAGAAAAGGATCTCTGCATGTAATCAGGGCTTTTGAATATCTGAAGCGTGAACTGCGACCAGATGCAAAATTAATTATGTGCAGTGATGGGCCATTGCGATCGAGTTTAGAGCAATATGTTCGTGATTACCAGGTTGAAGATGTCGAGTTTAGGGGCTATATCACAGACAAAGAAAAGCTACAGTTACTCAGTGAGGCCACTGTGGCCACCTACCCTGCCCTTTATGGTGAGAGTTTCGGGATTGTACTGGTTGAAGCAATGGCCACTGGAACGCCTGTTGTTGCTCACCCGAACGACGGTTACGCGTGGGTATTAAAAGACACCGGCAGGGTTGGACTTGTGAACTGCAAGGACGAAAAGGCCTACGCCCATCGCTTGCAATTAATGATTGAAGACAATGAAATTCGTAAAGTATGGCAGAAGTGGGCTAAAGACAACGTGAAACAGTTCGATTACGAAAAAATCGTGGACTCTTACGAGAAGTTATATAGAGAAAATCGATTTGTCGACGTCAAAGACTGAAAATTATCAAATCTGATAAATAATAGCTAACCCAAGAAGGCCCAAGCATAAGCTCGCTGTGCTTCTCTGAGGCCGCCTTCACCTGCATGCGAGCTAGGTACTATATGAAGTCTGCAATTGTCGCCAATAGCTTTTTTCAAGTGATAAGCCTTTTCTGGTGGGCAAACATGGTCATATCTACCGTGGACCATCACTATTTGGATTTTAGATAGCTTGTCTGCTCTGTTTAGAAGGTAATTATCTTCTAGGAAGCAATTATTCACAAAATAGTGAGCCTCAAGTATAGCTAAAGCGCGTGCAGAGTCTTCGTACTTTTCAGCCTGCAGTGAGGTGTATGAGTAATCGCTATCAATAGACATTGCAGAGGATTCGAGCCGATTCCAGGCTTTAACATGTTTTTCAATTTCCTCTTGTGAGCCTTTCTGCATGATTTCAAGGAAATACTTACCAGTATCATGCCTGTACTTTTCAGGGACAAGTGAAATGAAATCATCCCAAGCGTCTGGATAGTGGGTGCGTAATCCACCTTGTTGGATGTAGTCTATCTCTACCTTAGTGCCCGTAAAAATCGCTACAATTAACATTTTTTCAACTTTACCTGGGTGCGTTACTGCATATAAAAGGCTTAGGGTAGATCCCCATGAGCCCCCTGTCAATTGAATTTTGTTAAATCCGAACTTATCTCGCAGTTTTTCGATATCTGCGACCAAATCTTGAGAAGTATTGTTTTTAGTTGATGCAAACGGCGTACTCTGGCCGCTACCTCTTTGGTCGTGAAAAATAACCTGATGAATTTTTGGATCAAAATTTAATTTATACTTGTCTTTTGAGCCTGAGCCAGGGCCGCCGTGCATATAAAATATCGGCTTGGCATTTTTGTTACCCCACCTCTGATAGTAGATTTCATGTCCGTCACCTACTGCGAGGTGACCGGATACAATTGTGTATTTATCGTCCTGCATATCTAACACTATAGCGGACAATTCGAGTATTACCATAGCTGAATATTTGATGCGTTATACTTAGTTAATGATAATTGGGTTTGTACTTGATGACACCCTAGACCGCGCCGACGGAGTACAGCAAGCGGTTATAGCTATTGGTGAGAAGCTAAGACAACGTGGCCATGAGGTTCACTATGTGGTAGCGGAGACTACTCGAACTGATCTGAAAAACATTCATTGTGTTAGTAAATTCGTATCATTAAAGTTCAACGGTAATTCTGTACGCACACCTAGGCCAGCCTCTAAAGTGAAGATTGATAAGTTATTCGCAAAAACCGATTTTGATGTGCTCCATGTGCAAATGCCATTTAGCCCTCTGCTATCTGGAAGAGTGATCTCAGCAGCACCAAAACTGACCAAAGTATTCGGCACGTTCCATATACTGCCCTACAATTTTATAGCTGATAAGGGTACGAAAGCGCTTGCAAAAGTCAGTAAGCCGACTGTGCAGAGGATGAAACGTTGCTTTGCTGTATCTCCGCCAGCGAAGAAATTCATGGATAGCGCCTACGGGACCTTTAATAAAAGCGCAGTATTGCCCAACCCAGTTGACTATAAGTATTTCCATTCTTTCAAAAAGCAAACAAGTGTTAAAACGCAGATTGTCTTTGTGGGACGATTCGAAGAACGTAAAGGGGTTAAGCAGCTAATAGAAGCTTATGCCGCCCTGCCCGAGTCAATGAGACTCCACAGTAAGCTGACTATGATTGGCAAAGGACCGTTAGATGAAGTGGTGAAGCTTAGAGCTAAGCAGTTAAATATCGAAGTTGAATTACCAGGATTTGTGAGTCAAGAAGTTAAGGCGCAAACACTGGCCAATGCCGATATCGCAGTTTTCCCATCAATAAGCGGTGAAAGTTTCGGCATAGTACTAACTGAAGCAATGTCTGCCGGGGCTGGAGTTACGATCGGTGGCAATAACCCCGGCTACTCTAGTGTACTTGAGGAGTGGCCAGAGACATTATTTAACCCCAAAGATACTAAGCAGCTAACTGATTTGCTTGCTAAGATGATCAGAGAACCAGAATTTCGAGCAAAAATAGGTAGCAGCCAACATGAAGCAGTTAAACAGTACGACATTGAAGTGATAGCTAGCGCTTTAGAAAAAGCATATAGCTCCTAGTACTTGCGCTTTAGGGCGATTATAGCGATAATGGAAACTATGTTCGGGAGAAATAAAAAAGCACAAGAATTCACAATCTCTAACGAGACCATTATTCGAGTTATTGGTTTTGGGCTAGCTACCGTTCTAATGGTGAGATTTTTTGAGAATATTGCCCATCCTCTAACACTTATATTCGTGTCGTTCTTCTTGGCGTTGGCGCTCAATCAAGCTGTTTCATGGGTTTCAAAGAAGCTCAAGAGCAAGAACCGCGCTAAAGCTACAGCAATCGCGTATACAGTGGTTGTCTCTGTCTTAGTTGGATTCTCCGTACTTGTAGTCCCTCCTCTAATTAATCAAACCCAAGAATTTATTGCAGATATTCCGCAGACAGTACGAGATTTGAAGGATGATGAGGGTGCAGTAGGAGACTTCGTCAGACGTTATGAGCTAGAGGAGCAGATTAATGAGTTTGCTAGTAGCTGGGCCCAAGATTTTGGCAAGGTTGGTGGACAAGCAGTGTCGCTTGCTAACCGTGTCGTTTCAAACTTAGTATCTATAATTACAGTTCTAGTTCTGACGTTTATGATGTTAGTCGAAGGTCCACGTTGGATTGGATCATTCTGGAAGCAGCTGCCTAAGGATAAGCGACCTAGAGTGAAGAAGCTATCCCTTGAGATGTACGACGTGGTGAAGAATTATGTAAATGGTCAGGTCGTAGTTGCCGCAATCGGTGCCGGCTTTTCAATAATCGCCTTATTCATAGCTACAGAGATATTTGATGCTAGTTCGCTAAATCCAATTGCTCTAGGAGGTATAGTCTTCTTATTTAGCCTGATACCAATGTTCGGAGCAACAATAGCAGCTGCGATTGTCATTCTATTTAGTTTATTTGTCAGCGTTCCCCTCGCTATTACAATGGCCGTATACTTTATCGTTTATCAGCAAGTTGAGAACGTTACCATTCAGCCACTTATTCAGTCAAAAGGAAACGACTTAACACCTATGCTAGTATTTATCGCAGCGATTCTAGGTGTAGGCTTTGGTGGATTGTTAGGTGCGCTTATAGCAATACCCGTTGCAGGTTGTTTAAAGATTTACGTAGACGATATGCTCGATAATCGTGAAGAAGAATTAAGTAAAAAGTCGGCCTAGTCTGTCTGTACGCGTGACCAGATTTGCCCTGTAGAATGATCCTTAACGCGTATACCGATTTCAAGGAGCTCTGCTCTTAAGTCGTCTGAGAGCTCCCAATTATTATCGGTTCGTGCTGCTTCACGTTTCTCTAGTAAAATTTTCGCATTTTGAGATATATCATCCCTGTAGAATTCTAGTCCGAGTGCTTTATCAATAAAACTAATAACCTCAGGATTAGGTGCGAATTTGGATTTTTCACACTCGTCGAAGTAACTATCAATTAGACGAAGTGACTTAGGTATGTCCATGTTATTACTTAATGCAGTAGTAATAGATTCAATAACGCCCTTACTGTCTGTGTGCGGCAGCTGGTGCATTGTATCAATAATAGCTTGCCAGTTACTGCGTCTGTTCTGAGCCGCTTTCAGTATATCCCAGCTGAAGTTACTTTCGTTATGATAGAGACTTTCAAGTACTAACATCCTAAAATCCTGACCGCTAAATCCGCGACTTTCGATGTCGCGCAAGGTGAAGACGTTTCCAAGTGATTTACTCATTTTCTTACCATCTACTAGTATGTGGTTGTTATGTACAAAGTAGTTACAGAGTGACGGAGCTCCGGCAGCGCAGCTCTGAGCTATTTCATTCTCATGATGTGGAAATTTAAGATCAATACCACCTGTGTGAATATCAAAAGGAACACCCAAGAGCTTTTTGCTCATGGCTGAGCATTCAATATGCCAACCTGGTCTGCCCGGCATAGTGAGTTCTTTGCCTTCAATTTTAAATTTAGCACCCCAAGAAGCCTCTCCGTCTGTTGATTTTTTCCATAGTGCGAAGTCACTTGCAGAGTCCTTGTCATACTCATCATTTGCTACTCGTGACTTCGAATTAGAAGTATCTATTTTCTGCAGTAAGCCATAACTATGTCCTGCTTTCAGATAAGCAGATATGGAAAAATATATGCCGTCCTCGGCTTCATATCCAAAGCCATTGTCGATTATGGCCTGTATGAGCTCAACCATATCCGCGATGCTATCAACGGCGGAGATAAAGGTCATATGATCGAGGTTATTCCCCGTCGCCTTCAGATCGTTTTTGAAAACAGTGGTGTATTTATCAGTAAATTTTTTT
Source organism: uncultured Candidatus Saccharibacteria bacterium (assembly GCA_964351635.1). Lineage (GTDB taxonomy): Bacteria > Patescibacteriota > Saccharimonadia > Saccharimonadales > SZUA-47 > JAUHWW01. The sequence goes on along the minus strand of CAYGOR010000006.1, from coordinate 5,518 downwards.
AGTGACTTTACTGGATCCTCATCTGGATATTGTTTCATGCTGTCACGAATAGTCTTGTCATCTACATCTGTTATATTCATTACATGTTTAACCATGTAACCTTGGACTTCTAGTGAGCGCCGTAGCATGTCTGCGTAAATAAAAGCTGATAGATTCCCGATATGCAGATTGTTGTAGACAGTAGGGCCACAGCTGTACATTTTAACCTTCCCTTCTTCAAGCGGCTTGAAGTCTTCGGTAGTTTTAGTTAGGGAGTTGTATAATTTCATATGTCTTCATCCGTTAAAGCGTCAAGTAAGCGATTAGCTTCTTTAATTACTTCAGCATGTAATTCAGTCAATTTTCTTTTATTCATAATTTTAAACCCACTGGCATATGGGTGTCCGCCGCCACCGAAATGAGCTGCTAATTTGCCACCAATCGGTTTGCCGTAGTTACACCTAATTTTGGCGGTTATTTTCCCATCCTTGTATATTTTATAAGCTATGGCCAGGTCAACGCCCTCAGTCAGCCTCATGTCATCGATAACAAGCATCGAGGGGTTGTATAGAGGGCTGTATCGTTCGATTTCCATCCATGGGATATGAACTGAAGCAATACGTCCAGACTCATCAATTTTTACGCGCTGCAATAGTTCGCCTTTATAACCTATTAATACAGGATCTTTACGCATAAGTTCTCGTCTAGCATTTTCAAGCTTGGCTAAGGAAACGCCGTTCTCCACTAGATCAGCAATTGTTCGAATGCTGGTTGGGGTTGTGCTGTCGGTAGTCAATCCTAGTGAGTCACTCATTATTGCCATGGCCATAAATTCGCAGCCGTCAAGTGGCAAAGGCCAGTTTAGTTCGCGTGCAATTTTATATATTGCTTCTCCTGTTGCGACTGCTTCTAGATTGTATGTTTCTGCAGCGTACGATAGGCCTCCAGTTTCTGAATGATGATCAATTACATACATTGGCTTAGTCTTAACAAAAGAAAAGTTTGCATCTTTTTCATATAGTTCGAACAGGTTTTCGCTGGAAGTATCGACAACGATTGATATGTCAAAATCTCTAGGCAGCTCTTTTTGCACGCGGTCCCAGCCGTTCATGTGCTTCAAATGAGCGGCGATATCAACTGCGCAGGCAAGAGTTACCTTTTTGCCCATTTCACTGAAAATAGCTTCTAAGGCGAGGGCTGACCCTAGTGAATCGCCATCTGGGTTATCGGCCTGCAGTACTAAAACGTGGTTTGCATCATTTACAGACGCGCCTAAAGTCTCAAACATAAAACAATTATAACAGTTTATTTATCCCTGCCTCGTCTATGTCAGCACGCCCTATAAGTTTTGTCTGCCCTCTAGTGCTCTGCCTAGCGTGATTTGATCGGCGTATTCTAGGTCTACACCTATCGGCAAGCCTCTGGCTAATCTTGTAATCTTTAGCCCGTCAATTGATTCAAGCTCCTGCTGGATGTAGAGAGCTGTAGTCTCACCTTCTACGCTGGCATTGGTGGCAAGAATGATTTCTTTAACATCATCATTTTTAATGCGCTTCTTCAATTCGGGAATATGTAATTGCTCTGGCCCTACGCCGTCTAGGGGTGATATTAAGCCACCTAAAACGTGGTATGTACCGCTGTATAAAGAAGTTTTTTCGAGCGCGATAATATCGAATGCATCAGCGACCAATGCAACGACTGACTTGTCACGACTATTGTCTGTATACAGCGGAGAAACCTCTTCTTCAGAGTCAATAAGGGCATAGGTTACCGGACATGTATTTATGCCGTCGTGGAGATTGTCTAATGCTTTGGATAGCTTATAAGACCTATCCTTGCTGGTTTTGAGCAAAAAGTAGGCGTAACGTTCTGCGCTACGGGGCCCAACCCCAGGTAATTGTCCTAGGGCTTCAATGAGGTCAGTTAGTGCTTTAGGCAGCGTCGCCATGTATCGTAACTATAACCCGAGGCCGCCGAGGTTACCCATCATTGGCGCCATTTTTTCGGCAGCCATTTTTTGGCTCTGTGAAACGGCTTCCTTTACGGCATCTTCTACCCATCGTTCTAGCTGTGCGATGTCATCAATGTCTACTTGCTCAGGATCAATATGTACTTTTTTTATCTTCATCTCACCGTTTATTTCAACAGCTACTGCACCTTCACCGGATTCAACACGAACTACTTCTTTTTGCAATTCTTTCTGTACTTTACGCATTTTCATGACCATTTTGGCCTGATCGAATTTACTCACTTTGTGTTTACTCCTCTTTACTATTCTTATTTTATCAGCTTTGGGTAGCTAATCCTCTAGTAATCTCGGTTGGTCGTATAATTCGCGTGTCTCAGTAGTTTGTGGCCACACGACCAAAAACCTAGTCAACTGATAGTAGCCGCTTCCTAGAGCTGCAGTAGAGATTAGAATACTAGCAAAGCCAATTGCTAGCGGATTTCTAGGGAATACGTCGCTCCAAAGGTCTAGTAGATATTCAATACCTGCACCAATAACACTGAACACAAATGGAAGTAGTAGTATTACGCCGCTAATTACGTTCCCCATCAGCCCTAGCAGTAGCGCAACTATTGCGATGCCAATCATAACCCGTGTTCGATCAAGTTTTATTTTTTGTGAATACGCGTACAGGCCAATAAGTAGCAATAACCCACTGGCAATATCTAGAACTGGAAGTCGGGCAATATTAATTAAAGGTTCGACAGGCATGCGGAACACGAATGCCGACGGTACAGCCAAGCTTGACTTCCATGCTGTGCTGAAATCAATCATTTCAGGAACTAGTAGCCACTCACGGATTAGAGATGGCTGCTGTACGAAGCTAATAATCAAGGGTAACATAACCACAAGTGCCGCTAGCACACCGGTGAGAAATGCAGTATGCTTCACGCCGTAGAAAAACTCTTTTATTCGATTAAAGTAGACTCCGCAAATAATCACGAATATCCATGGAGCACCCGGGGTATATAACAAAGCCCCACACATTAGTACGACAATAAATGGCAAAATACGATTTGAGCTACTGTGCATGTGCCATAAAAGCAGCCCTGCAAAAACGAACCAGCTTACAAGACTTACCTGTGCTGTCCCTAAACGACCAACTGCCAGCACAACTGCGTTTACACTGAACATTAGAGCAGTTAAAAGAGCCGCTCTCCCTCCGTGCCAGTGCCGCACAACATAGAACACTGCGTAAGTAGCCGCTAGCACATAAAGAAAACTGATCGCTCGTAGCGCCCGAACCGTAGGAGTAACTGAAGTAGCTACATAACTAAGTAGCTTATGGGGTGCGTTTAACGGATCTTCAATTATATTTGAAATCGAACTAACTTCTTTAGCATAGTCGACTTCTACTTGGGCTGCATGTGAGGGCAAGCTGCTGAAGAGCGCAAAAATCGAACATAAAATTATGGTCACCAGCAGTAAAGAGCCTGTTTCACGGCTCCATAGCCTAGCCCATAGCTTTTTTGACGCTATAATTATTTGCTGTTTTCTCACTTCAAATCATTATAACACTTATGCAAATTGCTAGTAGCAGGTACTCTAATTGTCGAACTGAGAGGTATGCTTTGTGTCTAGTGAGCGAATTTTCTGCCGTTCGCGGTCAAAATAGAGTTCTACTTTTCCAGTTGGGCCATTTCTATGCTTCTTAATCAGAACGTCCATTATATTTGGTCGATCACTTTCATCTGGATTGTAATAATCTTCTCGGTATATAAACGCAACAACATCAGCGTCTTGCTCGATAGACCCTGACTCACGTAGATCAGCCAGCTGAGGTATTTGTGGCGAACGTGATTCTACAGAGCGGGATAGCTGACTGAGTGCTAACACTGGTACGTTTAACTCTCGCGCTACACCTTTTAATCCACGCGATATTTCTGATATTTCTTGCACTCTATTATCAGAGCCTGAGAATCTTGTCCCTCCGCTCATCAGCTGCAAATAGTCGACTACCACAAGCCCTATTTTATTCTTATGCGCTTCACGGCGTGCTTTAGTTCTGAGTTCGCTGATTGTAATTCCAGGCGTATCATCAATGTACAATTTTGCTTCGCTCAAAACACCCATTGCATGACCAATCTTCTCGAAGTCGGCATCCGATAAGTTACCAGTTCGAAGATTCCATGAGTTCACGCCTGATTCTGAAGCAAGCATCCTGTCCACTAGCTGTTCCTTGCTCATTTCCATGCTGAAATAGAGAACTGAAGAGTCAGTATCTACAGCGACATTTTGTGCAAGATTTAAGGCGAGTGCGGTTTTTCCCATTGCTGGCCTAGCAGCCAAAATCAATAAATCACTCTTCTGGAAGCCTGCTAGCAGGTTATCCATGTCTTTATATCCGGTAGAAACGCCGCGTATTGAACCCTTATCTTTATGTAGTGCGTCTAGCCTCTCAAAACTTTCAGCTAAAACATCTTCCATGCTCATAACGTCACTACCTACGTGTCGCTGTGAAACTTCAAATAGTCTAGTTTCAGCTTCTTCAACTAGCTCGGCAATGGTACGTTTTTCATCATGACCAATCTGGGCAATCTCATTACTAGCAGCAATTAGTCTTCGACGGATAGATTTGGTAGATATTATCGCCGCATATTGTTCAGCGTGTGTTGCTGTCGGCACGGTATTAGTAAGCTGGGTAATGTATCCAGGGCCTCCGACATCCTTAAGAACCCCTTCAGCGCGCATGTCTTCGGTCAGTGTAATTACATCGATGGGCGATTGCTGTTCGTATAACCTTAACGAAGACTCATAAATCAGTCTGTGCCTATCGTCATAAAAATCATTAGGGTGGATGGAATCAGCAACTTTAACAATTGCATCAGGGTCAATTAAAATAGAACCGAGTAAGCTCGCTTCAACATCTACACTTTGTGGATCTTTACTACCCTGTGTGTCCATTTATCCTGCCTTTAGTATCCCCTTCAGAGCTAGCTACTTATAGCCGAAGCATCCAGTTCTATCATCACTCTAACAGCTCAGCACCACTGAATATATTGCTCACGTTTTCTACGTCACTCGATAGCTGCTTTTTTTCAGCTTTTTCCGCAGGTTTATCCTCAGGTTTTTTCGCAGACTTTTCTACAACTATGGATAACTCAATATCTCCAAGGTGTTTCTTTATGTATTGGCGCATAACAGAATTATTTTTTGGAGATTCTAGTTGTTTCTTGTGAAAGCCAAACGAAAATAACAACACTAAGCTATTGTTATCGAGCTGCGGCTGTGCCATTCTCAGTATTCCATGAAGCGTATTGTGCTTTGGCTTTACGTCTATTAATAGCTTATTCCAAGTCTCTGTAAAATCTGCAGGAGGTTTCTCAGCAGTATTGGAAGAAGTTTCAGAGTCATCATTTGGTTTTTGCTCTGAAGTTTCTGAAGTCTCATTAGCTTGGGTATTTTTATTAACTTCAACTTTTACCAGAGGAATTTTAAGCTCAACTTTCTTAGTTTTTTCTTTAACTTCTGGCAATTCTTTTTTTATCTCTGGTTCTTTAACTTCTGAGCTCGTATCGGTATCAATAACTG
>CAYGOR010000005.1:15749-26286 GCA_964351635.1 uncultured Candidatus Saccharibacteria bacterium | reverse complement strand
GATGGGTTTAACAATGTAGTTGAGTTCGATACTTTTGTTTTTCCTTACACTGGATCGGACAATTGGGTTGAGCCTACTTTAGCAGAGATGAAGAAAGTAATGGATTCTAATGAGATGCCACAAGTAGGTCGTTCTGCTATGGGCGGAAGTTGTGAACACTGTGAATATGCCAAAGCTCGCACAATGTTAACTCTTGATGCAATAAAGAGAAGGTAGTCTGTATAATAGGTTTATATGATTGACATTCAAATACTGCGTGATGACCCTCAGTTAATCCAGCGCAAGGCTAATGAGAAGAACATTACAATTGATGCTAAAGCAATTATTGAGTTAGATGCAAAACGGCTGGAGTTATTACAGCAAGCGGAAGAACTTCGCCAGAAGCGCAATGACATTAGCGCGCAGATGAAAGGTGGAAAGCCGGAACCAGCTCTGATAGAGCAGGGCAAGCAAATTAAGGAAGAATTACAAGCGTGTGAAGAAAAGCTAAGAATTGCTGAAGAACAATTCAGTGAGCAATTTCAGAAAATACCAAATCCACATTTTGATGATGTGCCCGTAGGACAAGAAGGCGAAGGCGAGACAGTCGATAAATTCGGAGACTGCGAGAGCACTGGAGCGAAAGATCACTTAGATTACGCGACCGAGCGTGGATGGGTTGATTTTGAACGCGGGGCTAAAGTATCCGGAAGCAAATTCTATTTTCTAAAAGGCGACTTAGCTTTGCTAGAAAATGCACTCACTCAGTATGCGTTTGAAGTAATGCAAAAGCATGGTTTCATGATTATGACAGTGCCCCATATCATTAATGACCGTACAGCAGCTGGAGCTGGTTTTGCGCCGCGCGATCCTGACGCCAGTAACGAATATGCCATCGAAGGCGAAGAGATGTCGCTTATTGGAACATCCGAGGCTCCACTTACCGGCTACCATGCTGATGAAGTGATTGAAGAATCAGATTTACCGCTGCTTTACTCTGGTTATAGTGCATGTTACCGAAAAGAAGCGGGAACCTATGGCAAGCACACTCGCGGGTTATTTCGTGTACATCAATTCAACAAAGTTGAAATGTATGTGTTTACAACTCAGGATAAGAGTCATGAGATGCACGAGAGATTGTTATCGATTGAGCGTGAAATATGGCAGTCGCTAAATATCCCTCACAGAGTAACTAACATTCCAAGCGGCGATCTAGGAGCTCCAGCAGCAAAGAAATACGACATCGAGTACTGGTCCAAAGTTGATGGAGATTTCCGTGAGCTAACAAGTGCTTCCAACTGCACAGATTTTCAGACCCGTAATTTAAATATTCGTGTGCGGCGCGCTGACGGGTCATTGCAGCTGGCACACTCACTTAACGGAACAGCTATATCGCACGCCCGCGGCTTAGTGACAATAATTGAACACTATCAAACAGAGTCTAGTAAGTTAAGTGTGCCTGAAGTTTTACAAAAATACATGGGAGGGAGAAAAGAAATATGATAACAAATATTGATATAACGGCCAGCCAGAAGAATTACGAGATTACCCCTGAACTGGAGAAGTATATACAACGCAAAATCGGCAAACTTGATAAGCATATGAAAAGAAACAACCGAAGTGATGCAAGGGCTGATGTAAAGCTAAAAGAAAGTAAAGGTAAGGGTGGTAAAAAGTGTACCGCTGAAGTTATTCTACATACGCCTGAGTATAAATTGACAGCTGTTGAATCGACCGTAAATATGCATGCAGCAGTAGATATCGTCGAAACAAAATTGCAGAACCAATTGAAAAAACACAAAGAAAAGCATTCGATAGCTAGAGACAAGAGAAAAAATAACGGTGCCCGCAGGGCTTTTGGAAGATTGTTCAAAAGACACTAGTTTCTTTCGATAAATCTTCTTCCCTAAGGTATACTGTAGCCAAAGATTTTTGCAATGGTGGGGCGAGTAAATTCTCGTTAAAATCTGCAAAAGAAGAAGGGTATTAATCGATAATGAAAAAAATTGCGAAGAAAATTCTTGGAGACCCGCAGGCCAAAACGCTTAAACGTTTGCAAAAACGGGTTAAAGAAGTAAACGCTCTCGAAGCGGATTATAAAAAACTGTCTGATAGTAAACTTAAGGCAAAGACAGATGAGTTCAAAAAGCAGCTTAACAACAAGGACACGACACTAGACAGTATTCTGCCTGATGCTTTCGCTACGGTTCGAGAAGCAGCATCAAGAGTGTTAGGCCAGAGGCACTATGACGTGCAGCTGATTGGTGGAATGGTTCTTCACGAAGGTACAGTAGCTGAAATGAAGACAGGTGAGGGAAAAACGCTCGTTGCTACGCTACCTTTATATCTGAATGCGCTTAGTGGTAAAGGTGCGCATCTTGTGACCGTTAACGACTATTTAGCAAAAATCGGTACTGGTTGGATGGGTCCTGTCTATAGTTTCCTGGGTCTCTCAGTCGCCGTAATCGCTCCAGACGTATCCTTCATTTATGATGAAAGTTTTAATGACGAAGATGCAGTGGATCGTAGATTCAAGCACCTGCGTCCGTGCACCAGACAAGAGGCATACGCTGCTGATATTACTTACGGTACTAACAACGAATTTGGGTTTGATTATCTTCGAGACAACATGGTCCGTGAAGTATCACAGCTGCGTCAACGCGAGCTAAATTATGCAATTGTGGATGAGGTGGATTCGATTCTTATTGATGAAGCACGGACGCCGTTAATTATTTCCGCACCCTCCGCTACCAGTGGTTCCTCTTACGAACAATTCTCGAAATTGGCACGACAGCTAAAACGTGAAACTCATTTTGAAGTTGATGAAAAAAGACGTAGCGTTACTCTTACAGACGAAGGTATAGATTTTGTCGAAAAAGCTCTAGGCATAGATAATCTGTACGCTACAGAGCATATACGAACGATTTACCACCTTGATCAAGCATTGCGCGCCGAAGCACTATTCAAGAGAGACAAAGATTATGTTGTTTCTAAGGATGGTGAAGTCGTAATTGTAGACCAGTTCACAGGACGTATGCTGAAAGGCCGGCGCTATAACGAAGGATTACACCAGGCTATCGAGGCTAAAGAACACGTTGAGATTCAAGAAGAGTCAATGACATTGGCTACGATATCGTTCCAAAATTACTTCCGTCTGTACGAAAAACTATCGGGAATGACTGGTACTGCCAAGACTGAAGAAGAAGAATTTCATCAGATTTACGAGCTAGATGTAGTTGAAATACCTCCAAACAAGCCTATTGCACGTGATGATAAATCTGACAAGATTTATAGAACTAAAAAGGGCAAATATGCAGCGATAGCCGATCAGGTTAAAGAGCTACAGGAAAAAGGACAGCCAGTACTTATCGGTACTAGTGCAATTGAACACAACGAGGAAATCGGTCGATTGCTTAAAAAAGAAGGAATCAAACATGAAATTCTTAATGCTAAAAACAACGAGCGTGAAGCGCAGATTGTTGAGCTAGCAGGCCAGAAGGGTGCAGTTACCCTTGCTACAAACATAGCGGGTCGAGGAACTGATATTGTACTCGGCGAGGGAGTTAAAGAGCTAGGCGGGCTATACGTTATTGGCTCCGAAAGACATGAATCAAGGCGAATCGATAATCAGTTGAGAGGCCGCTCCGGACGTCAAGGTGACCCAGGTGAAACTCAGTTTTACGTATCTACTGAGGATGATCTTATGCGTGTCTTCGGCGGTGACCGTATTAAAGCAGTCATGAATCGATTGAAAATTGATGATGAGACACCGATTCAGAATCGAGTAATATCTCGCAGCCTTGAAGCTGCCCAAAAGCGCGTTGAAGGATTTAATTTTGACCAGCGTAAAAATGTTGTTCAGTACGATGATGTAATGAATCGTCACCGTGTAGCGATATACAAAATTCGCCGCGAAGTGCTGCAGCAGACAAATGTTAGTGGTAAAATCAAAGACTTCCTCAGCGAGCAGGTAAAAGAAATGGTGTCCTCACCAGATTCTTACTCGGATGATTTTGAAAATCATCTGCATCAAGTTTTTGGACTATCAGACACGGAATTAGATAAGCTCTTCGAGACTGATGCAGAGCAGTTCGAATCTGAGCTCAAAAAAGCAGTCATGAAGCGCTACGAAGAGCAACGCGAAGCGTTCGGTGAAGACATAATAGAAAAAGTGGAAAGAGATATCTATCTGCAGGTGATGGATAACTTATGGATGCAGCATTTAGAAAATATGGACCATTTGCGTCAAGGAATTCACTGGAATTCAGTCGGTCAGCGTGATCCATTAGTTGAATATCGTCGACAGAGTAAAGTTATGTTCGAAGAAATGCAGCGAACTTTACGAGAAGATGTTCTCAAAGCACTGTCACACGCTAGACCTGTGGGCGAGAGCCAGTTAAATAGCAGTGTCGAGACAGAGTTAACCCGTGCCGCCCGTAGTTCAGTAGACAACGCAAGCAAAATTACCGAGAATAATGATAGCTTAAGCGAAGATGACTTTAAAGTAGTGAAAACCGTTCAAGTTGGTTCGGCAAAAAAGAAGGCTACTGCAAAGAAGAAAAAGAAGGCTCAACGCCAAAATCGGAAGAAAAATCGTAAGTAAATGCTCAAACATAAAGTTCACGAGGTATCTCTAGACTCAGGTTTGAAGGGTCTAATTATCGACACACCTAAGACGGGAGTGGTGGCTGCAGAAGTAAGTTTTCGTGCAGGAGAGTTTTTGCTCCCAGACGAGAAATGGGAAACTGCCCATTTGATGGAGCACATATTGCTAGGTGCAAATAAGCACTATAAAAAAGCGCGAGATTTCCAGGCTGCTATTGAGCAGAATGGTGCTACACATAATGCCTCAACAAGCGTTTACGACATTACTTATGAAGCAGAAGCGGCAGACTTTGAATGGCAAAGGGTACTAGGACTGCTGTTTGATGGTATTTCGTCTCCGCTCTTCCTGCAGGAAGAGTTTGATGCCGAGTTCAGTAGCGTTCGTGAAGAATTAATTAGCCGCTCGAACAATCATTTTCGGCACCTGTCCTTAGCATTACGGCAGGCCATGGGACTTAGGTCTCTAACGGATAATGAGCGCCTAGAACTGATGCAGTCAGTCACCCGTGAAGATCTAAGGAAGCACTATGCGGAAACTCATACATTGGCCAATGCCCGATTTATTATTGCTGGTAACTTTAATGGCGACTACAAAGAGGTAACTGAGTTATTAGAGTCACGCTTAAAACTGCCTGAGTCAGACAGGCGCATACTTATGCCAGATGAAATGCCAGCAAGCCCTGGCCAAGCACTGGTTATTCGCAAGCCTAGTGTGCCAAACGTCTTCATGTATCTAGATATGTACGCCGGCAGGTTATTTGATCAAGCTGATATGGCGGCGCTGCATGTAATTTCAACCATGTTGACAGATACCTGGGATTCAAGAATATTTGGCACTGGGCGCGAGAGGGGAATCGTTTATCATACTGCGTCGGGCGCAGACCGAGTAGGCAGTGCTAGCGGTTGGTGGATAGGAGCGCAGGTTAGTAAATCAAATAGCGAAGCCTTTATGAGACTAATCCGAGACGAGTGTTTGAGACTTAAACACGGCAAGATTGACCAGCGAGAATTCGATGCAGCAAAGCAACATTTACTAGGACGGACAATGCGATCGGGACAAACGGCTGGAAGTTTGTTGCAAGCCTACGCACGTTATTACCAAAACGACGAAGCACCAGAGATAAATAAACTAACCCAGACACTAAAATCAGTCACACCTGCCAGATGCATAAGAGTGTTTAACGAAATAATTGACGCTAATGCTTGGGCGCTAGGAGTTTTGGGCTCAACTAGTGTAAAGCCAGCTGGTAAACTACACGATTACGCCAGTGAAATTTTCACACAAGAAAACTGAGCAGGTATACTACAATCCATGAATGAATCTCAGCCAATTGTCGAGCTTGTTAGAGATATAAAAACTGCTATAGATCAACTTGAAATTGAAAGCCAAGAAAAAGAGTTAAGAGATTTGCAGCAAAAAATGCAGTCACCAGAATTTTGGAATGATCAGAAAAGTGCTCAACAAATTAGTAAAAAGGCTTCGAAACTAGAGCAGAGGGTTTCTTTTTGGAAAAATTTAGAAAAAGACGCCGTCGAAGTTGAAGAGCTGATTGAACTTGCTGATGAATCACTAGCAAAGGATATAGCATTGCAGCAAGCTGACGTGCAGAAGCGCTATGTAAAAGCTCGCCGCGAGCTATTATTCTCTGGTGCATATGATGACAATGACGTAGTCCTAAGTATTTTTGCAGGGGCCGGTGGGACCGATGCGCAGGATTGGGCACAGATGTTACTTCGCATGTACTCGCGCTGGGCAGAGAAGGAAGGGGTGTCGGTTGAGACTATTGATAGCTCTTCTGGGGATGAAGCAGGAATAAAAAGCGCGACTATCAGCCTCTCAGGTGGCAGCTTCCTCTATGGAAAGCTAAAAAGTGAGCATGGAGTGCACAGATTGGTTCGATTAAGCCCGTTTAACTCAGATAATCTAAGACAAACTAGTTTTGCACGCGTCGAAATAATGCCAAAAATAGATTCACCGGATGACATTGAAATCGACGAAAGTGATCTTAAAATCGACGTGTACAGAAGTGGCGGTAAAGGTGGTCAGAGCGTTAACACCACAGATTCTGCCGTACGCATAACGCATGTTCCGACCAATATAGTTGTTGCCATTCAGAACGAGCGCTCACAGTTGCAAAACAAAGAAACTGCGATGACAATTTTGCGCTCAAAACTAGCCCAGCTGCAGATCGAACAGCACAAAGAAAAAATATCGGAACTGCGCGGTCCCAGCGAGCAAGCGGCTTGGGGTAATCAGATTCGAAACTACGTTCTGCACCCTTACACAATGGTTAAAGACACTCGCACTAAAGCTGAGGCGGGTGACGCTCAAAAAGTCCTAGACGGCAACATAGACTCTTTCATTGAAGCTTACCTGGACAGCTTGATTAAAGAATAGCTTTCGCTTAGTAAATCTAGGCATTAAGAATGGTATAATAATAGATAAAGCTTATGATTTTACTAGACCGAGTAACGAAGAAATATAAGAAGAAAAATGGCGTGGCAATTGAGCGCGTTAATCTTCATGTGGAATCGAAAGAATTTGTTGTTATCGTCGGACCTTCGGGAGCTGGAAAATCAACGATTTTGAAGCTGCTTACTAGGGAAGAAAAACCTTCTAGCGGTAAGATAGTCGTAGGTGGAATTGATTATGAACGTCTTAGAGACAAGGATATTCCATATCTGCGGCGAAAAATCGGAGTTGTCTTTCAGGACTTTAAACTACTGCCAAACCGCACAGTATTTGAGAATGTAGCCTTTGCGCTAGAGATAGTCGGAATGGGCAACAAAGAGATAAAACACACCGTGCCAAAAGTATTAGATATTGTTGGGCTAAAAGGCAAGGGGCAGAGCTATCCGATAGAGCTGTCTGGTGGTGAAAGACAACGTGTGGCTATAGCTAGAGCTATTGTGCGTCAGCCAAAGATTTTAATCGCAGATGAGCCGACGGGTAACCTTGATCCAAAGCACGCATGGGATGTTATTAGAGTCCTTGAGAAGATAAATAAATACGGCACAACCGTTATTTTGACTACCCACAACAAAGAAATAGTAGATAAACTGAAGCGCCGCGTCGTTACAATCAAAGACGGTAAGGTAGTCGGCGATAAGGCAAGGTCGGTATATAACTAATGGCGACAAGTACAGCAAGGCAATTCAATACCACTCGGCGCATCATAAAGACTGGTTTTTTGAATTTGTTTAGAAACGCCTGGCTTACAATCGCAGCCACCGCGGTCATGATAGTTGCCTTGACGATAATTGCTATTGCTGTTGTGCTCAACGTAACTGCTAATAACGCCATTGATGAACTAGCGCGTGATTTGAAAGCCTCGATATATCTTGTCGATGATATTACTGAAAGTGAACGCAATTTGCTGCAGAGCAGAGCTACATCGCTAGAGTATGTCGAGAGCATAGACTACGTTACTCAGGACCAAGCCAGAGTGGACCTGGCAGGTGACTTTGAGAATGATGATGACATTCTGCAGGCGCTTGCTTTGGCCGGGAATGACGTACTGCCTGCATCGCTGCGTATAACAGTGAGTGACCTTGAACGGATGCCAGAAATTGCTGATTTTGCAGCATTGCAAGAAAACGCGCCATTTATCGATAGCGTTTCTCTAGGTCAGACTGATGCTCAAGCAACAATTGATAAAGCAGCCTCAGCCCAGGGATTTATAAATACAGCTAGTATAGTTGCGGCGCTGACGCTTTCAGCCGTTTCAATAATGATTATATTCAATACGATTCGCATGGCGATTTATACGCGCCGAGATGAAGTTAGGATTATGAAGTTGATTGGCGCGACGCCTGGTTATATTCGTGGGCCTTTTCTTGTTGAGGCTTCGCTTTATGGTGTAATTGCAGGGATAATAGCTACAAGCGGTGTATATTTCATGATTTTTTCATTAGGCGGACAAGTTTCAAATCAGAAGGAATTTGCACAGACTTACGCATTCTTTACAGACACCGGGATAATCAGTGTTGTCTTGATATCACTAATTCTACTCGGTATATTGATTGGTGCTGTTTCATCTATGCTAGCCATGGAAAAATATCTAAAACTAAAACATTGGTAGGTAACTTTACCTCTGTGTCGCAAGGGTTCAAGTCTGGTATAATATGCTTATGCAACTGAAACAAACAATAAATAGTAGTCTGTTTATGGCCTTTGCAGTCTTGCTATCGCTAGTGCTTGTTTATAACACAGCTGGTGCAGCGACAGTCGAGCAACTGCGTTCAAAATCGAATTCTTTACAAGCAGAAATTGATAAGAATGAAGCCAGAATAAACGATTTGGCAGCAGAAATAGATACATTGCAGGGAAAGGTCGCTCAGCTAAAAGCTGAAATAAACCAGGCTAATACGGAAATTGAACTTACAGAAGTCAGATTGGAAGAATTAGCCAAAAGACTAGAAGCCGCTGAGTTAGAGCTAGACAGGCAAAAGGGACTTCTAAAAGCAGCCTTGCGCGCACTGTACGAACGACGAGACGCCTCAACCGTGGAGTTGTTGATTGCCAGCGATAGCTTTTCTGATTTCATAAATGGTCAGGAATACTTAGAGCGGTTACAAACCGCAGTGAAAGAATCCGCTGACCGAGTAATTGACTTAAAACAGCAGATTCAAAAAGAGCAGAATGAGCAAAATGAGTTACTAGAGAAGCAAGAGCAGCAAAAACGAGTTTTATCGGATAAGAAAGCCGAACAACAGAAAATACTATCTGCGACTGAAGGCGAAGAAAGCAAGTATAAAGACTTGGTTGCTAGCCAGCTTAAAGAGCTGGAAGAGGCTGAACAGGCTTTAGCTGCCGCACTTAGTAGCGGTAGCTTTAAAACATCTCCAGTTGGTCCAGTAGATGGTGGTGACATAGTTGGAGCAGTTGGAAGTACCGGACTATCTAGTGGTCCACATTTACACCTTGAAGTACGCGTTGGGGGCGGAGTAACAAACCCTGACCCATATATACTTCACAATCCAGTAGACCCTCTAGCTATCAGTCAGGGATATGGTGTTTACAACCCAATTTATATATCTGGTTATCATCCGGGCGTCGATTACTATCCTGGTAATGGCGCTATATATGCAATTGATTCAGGGTATATGTACCGTGGTTGCTCTAACGAGATGCTAGGCACTACAAATAACGCCTATGGATATGTTGCAATAGTGCAGCATGCAGCTGGTCATTTTAGTGTCTATGCTCATATGTCTGGTGGACCAAGTGCCTGTAACTACAACACGTATTACTAATAGGTTTATGTAGATTTAAATAATTGTCGTCCTGGCCGCGGTCTGTATGTCATAATGATTATGCTAGAAATAAAGAGGGAACATCAGTGGAGAGTGAGCAGCAAGACAACGTACAAGATAAGGCTATGAAGATTGGCAAATTTCAACTAAAAAATGTGCTAGTCATGATGATTATTGCGGTTCTTCTTTTTGGCGTTGGCTTCCTATTTGGTGACGACAGGATTAGCATTAACGACAGTTCATCCAGTGATGTTGAGTACGCTGCAAACACTGATTTTAAAGCTGCTGATTTGCAAGAAATCTACAACAAGTTAATAGATAATTATGACGGGGACTTCAGCGTTAATGACTTAGAAGAAGGGTTAAAAAAAGGATTTGTTGCGGCAGTTGGCGATACATATACAGAGTATCTTTCGGCTGAAGAAACCACGGAGTTTAACGCTAGTCTAAATGGAACCTTTGAAGGTATTGGGGCTGAGCTCGGAAAAGAAGGGAACTTTGTAGTAATTGTTGCGCCTATTAAAGGTGCACCAGCTGAAAAAGTCGGAGTTCAACCGCAGGATGTTATTATCGAGATCAACGGCGAAGATGCTGCAGATATAACTATCACAGAGGCAGTAAAAAGAATTCGTGGTGAGAAGGGCAGCGATGTAACACTTGCTCTATTGAGAAGCGGCGAGAGGGTAGACGTTACTAT
>CAYGOR010000005.1:367-15649 GCA_964351635.1 uncultured Candidatus Saccharibacteria bacterium | reverse complement strand
AGACTAGTTTTGGGAAGGGGAGCGTTCAGCAGCTAATCAACCTTAGCAGTGGCGGCGCATTAAAAGTAACGATAGCTCGTTGGTTTACTCCTGGTGGCATGAATATAGATAAAGAAGGAATTGAGCCTGATGTGAGCGTTGAAATGACTGTTGAAGACCGCGAAGCTGAGAGAGATCCACAGCTAGACAAAGCAAAAGATATTTTAAATAGCTAAAACAGCCTTGCTCATTTGCGGGTAAGCAGATTATCAAGTATTATTGAGACTTAAGTTAAGAGGTGAGAGCAAGAAGTGAGTAAACAGCCTAAGTATATTTTTGTTGTTGGTGGAGTTCTTTCTGGAGTTGGAAAGGGCATTACTGCTGCTTCGATTGGAAATATCCTCAAAGCACGGGGACTCAAGGTTAATATCCAAAAATGTGATCCTTATCTAAACGTAGATGCAGGTACTTTAAACCCTGGAGAGCATGGTGAGTGTTTCGTGACTGTCGATGGTGCGGAAACAGACCTAGACCTCGGTCATTACGAACGCTTCATGGACATTGAACTTAAGAGATCGAGTGCCGTTATAAGCGGTAGCGTTATGAGTGAGGTTATTGCTGATGAGCGGGCTGGTAAATATTTGGGTAAGACCGTACAAATTATTCCTCACGTAACCAACGTTATTATTGATCGCATCACCAAGGCTGCCGAAGGATTCGATGTTCATATAGTTGAAATTGGTGGGACGGTCGGAGATTACGAAGGTCTTGCATTTATTGAAGCGATACGTGAGCTTAGCGTGCAAGTTGGCCGCGAAAACGCAGCATTTGTACACGTGGTCTACCTGCCTTATTTGGGTGCTAGTAAAGAATTAAAGTCGAAGCCTGCTCAAAATGCAGTTAAAGATTTACGAGGACTTGGTGTAGTCCCAGACGTTCTTGTGGCGCGCAGTGAGGAAGACGCGGAAGATGACATTATTTCTAAACTTAGTTTGTTTGCTGGTGTAGCAGAAGAAGCTATTATATCCTTGCCAAATGCTGATTCAATTTATGAAGTACCTTTGACGCTACAGAAGCGAGGTATTGGTCAAGTACTAGCAGATAGACTGTCTCTTGAAACTCCTAAAGCAGACTTATCAGATTGGAAGCTTGTAGTTGAGAAAGCCATCTCTAAAGACGTCAAGAAGGTCCACATTGGTGTTGTTGCAAAATATCTCAACAACGAAGACACCTATATGTCAGTCTTCGAAGCGCTTAACGCTGCAGGATGGGATAGTGGAGTTCAGGTTGATCTAGAGTGGATTGACGCGGAAGAGATTACTGCCGATAATGTCGCTCAGAAGCTTGATAAGTCAGATGGCATCGTAATTCCTGGCGGCTTTGGCGAACGAGGCATTGAAGGTATGGTAACAGCTGCTGAATTTGCGTTAAAGACGAAGAAGTCTTACCTTGGAATTTGCTTAGGAATGCAGGTGGCTGTCATTGCAGCAGCTCGTGCTAGCGGCTTATCAGGTGCTAACTCTACGGAGTTTGATGCGAACTGCAGCGACCCAGTTATAACTACTATGGCCGATCAGAAGGGCAAGGAAGCGACCGGTGGGACTATGCGCCTTGGTAATTACGAGGCTACGCTGCAACCTGGTACAACAGCATCTAAGGTATATCAGTCAGACACCGTTCAGGAGCGTCACAGACACCGATATGAGTGCAATAACGACTACAGAGACAAGTATGAATCGTGGGGTATTAGAATAGCCGGACTGTCACCAGACGGAAATCTGGTAGAGATGATAGATGCAATTGATCACCCGTTCTTTCTTTGCTCTCAAGCACACCCTGAATTCAACTCTAGGCCGAACAAACCATGGCCTTTCTTTAGTGGTTTTATAAAATCGATTACTGAATAAACCTGATAACGCTTGCGCTTATAGAGAAAACAGTGCTATTCTGAGTTACATTATGGATAACACAAACAAAAAAGTACTATTAGTAGAAGATGACGACGCTCTTGCAAGCGTTTATCAGATGCGACTCGAAGCAGAGGGCTTCACCGTTAAGAGAGTGCCTAACGGCGAAGAAGCTTTATCGGCAGCAGTAGCTTTTAGCCCGAACGTAATACTCCTAGATATTATGATGCCAAAGGTTTCAGGATTTGACGTTCTTGATATCCTACGCAATACACCAGAGACAGCTGACACCAAAATCATTATGCTGACAGCTCTAAGCCAAGAATCAGACAAAGAAAAAGCTAAAGAATACGGCGTTGATGACTATTTAGTTAAATCACAAGTCGTTATATCTGACGTAGTCCAACGCGTCAAAGACGTCCTCGGCCTCTAAAAATAGTCTGAGCAGCCTTCTTAAGCGCAAGCATATTGACTTTTATGCAATTTTTTGCTATAATGAAAGTATAGTCAAATAAAACAAAAAGAAAGTTATAAACATGGGTAATGAATCATTTCCAGCACCAGATGCAAAGGACATAGTAAGCCATCAAACTCCAGAAGAAGCACGACCTCTAGATGGCCAAATAACACCACCAGCAGTTAATCCTGGAAGTATGTGGGAAGCACCAGAGAATGGTGGACGCTTAGGAGAATCTCCGACTACAACTGAAAGAGCACTCGGAGCTTCAACCCTTCAAGGCGCTAAAGCTACAATGACAGAAGATGAAAGGGCAGCTATGGCAGATGTCGTAGCAGATACAAATCGTTCGGGAGTTTATGACGCGGCAGTAAATCATTTTACGCAAAGGAGTGCGGAACGCGCTGAAAGTGATGAAGCTCAGCGAAATCGTCCTCTGCAACCTGGAGCAATTACAGAAGTACCTAGGGATTCTACAACCACAACCACGGCTTCTCCTGAAACAACAGAAACGCCTCGTACCACTACAACCACTCCAAGGACCACGACTGCACAACCATCGACCGCGAATATGATTGGTGGTGAAGCTAAACCTGTACCAAAGGGTGAGGAGCCTTTAACATCCTAATAGAAGCAACTATGTCAGAAGATTTAAACCAACACAATTCAGAGCGAGCAGACCCTTCAACAGTAGATTCGCAGCTATCACAAGAATTAGCAGCAGAAGTTCTTCATGATAGCCTTACTCCGATAATACAAGATATCCAAAACGCACAGTATCTTGGGCAGCCAGGAGCCTATCTTATGTTAGACCAGTCACTCAGTAACGGTTTGAATTCTTTTGACGCAAACTTAGACGAGGCTGACCCAGCTCAAAAGCTACGCCTAGCTGTTCTAGAGGCAATGTATCAAGGAGGTACTCGCAGTCCAGTCAACCAAGGGCAATTGGGTCATCAGCCGTTCAGCGACAGACTTAACGACAGTGACAAAACATCTGATGACACAAAGAAGTTTCTTAATTATATTACTGACAATAAGGCAGGTTTTCTCGCGGGACTCCAACAGGAAGAGCCTAACGGAGAGCAGACTGGAGAACTGGCAAATGGGATGAGCCAACATTACTATCACATAATGGATCGCATACAGGATCCAGAAACACCCGAAGCAGATAAAGGTGCGTTAGCAATGGGGTTAGTGTATGTAATAGCTGCATCAGCAGAAGCTTGGAATCTTATGAACATCCACGATGTAATTGAAAGAGATATCTCTCCACTATTAGCCGACGTCTAAGTAGTTCTACTCGACTGTAACTTCGGTGCGGGGAACGGTTTTGCCTGTGAAAGTTTTCTTGCGGCGACTTACAAAGTTCACAATACCGTCTTTAGCAGCATGAATTGTATAGTTGCGGGCTAGGTAAGTACCTTTTCCAGATAATTTACTCATGCCAACTTGGCGAACTAGAACTTCGCCTTTTCGTACTTTTTGTCCGCCTGATCGCTTAAGACCAAGCCTCTGGCCGGGACTGTCGTGGACATTTTTACTGGTACCGCCAGCTTTTACATGTGACATAGGTTCTTATCCTCTTCAACTCTTCTCTAATACTAATAATTCTCGTCCGACGACTTGTCCTTCTCTGTGGTAGATAAGGTCTTTGTTATCGACGTGTTTAAATGTCACTCGATTATAGCCCATCTCTGTTAAATGTGCAAGTACTGACAGGTGAAGAAATTCGCGTTTTCCACGCCAGGTTGGCACGGCAACACATAGCCTGGTTCCAGACTTCAATTGACTAGCGATATTTTGAAGGAATTTATGATTTACGCTGTTGGCATCTTGCATGATTTTAGCTAATTGGTCTGAAGGGGGGAGGGTAGTAAGCGGCTGCCCTAGGTAAGTTTCGCAGGCCACGGCGTTTATTTTGTCTGAGTTATGCCATGAATGTTTAGTGGCATCAGCCATTTCGATGCGGCGATAGTCTCCTAGGTCAGGGTATTTCTCGTCTAGCCAGTTAAGATTACCTATGGTGTATTCAACCATCCGGGGTTCGATATCAGTCCCAAAAACGTCGTAATCCATCAGTGTGGCTTCCTGCATCACCACTCCCGTGCCGCAAAATGGGTCAAGAACTAGCATATCGATGCGTCCTTTAGTAGCTACATTGATTAATATCTGCGCTAATTTTGGTGGCAACATGCCGACTTTTGCATCACGCATAGGCCGCTGTTGATCACGCGCTGCATAATCGTCTATGTCTTGTATAGACAGGGTTTGGGCAAGGAATGTTTCACTGCCATTGCTAATTACGAGCAGCTCCCAGCCATTTTCACTCGTCAACTTGTTATAAAGCACAGTAGCGGCATTTAGCTCTAGGCTGTCGTGTGGAACCATGCGCACTGAGCTGCCTGATGCTTTGATAGCTTTTTTCATTGCTAGAGCTGTTCGGGCTAGCTCTTTTTTGTTTACTTTGACGCCGAAGGTGCTGATTCCGAAAGTGAGCTTTCCATTGATAGGTTCGGCATGCTGAGGAGTATTATCGACCAAGTGTTTATGAATATCCGGCCACTTGTTTGGTAGCTTTGTTAGTATTTTGGCGGCTCTAGTACTCCCACCAATTCTCCTGAATAATTCTGGAGGCACTCGCTCATCAACAAAGCAAGTGGAATCTCCAAAAGGGTGGACCTTATCGCTACCAAATAAGCTCTCTAGCTCAGCAATTGCTAGTCCAGTCTGTCTCCCAAGAGTAAATATAGTCTCGTGCATTTACTGCTATTATATAGATTAGTGAATTTTAAGTCATTTAAGTTTTGGATAAACGCGCTGACAATTGCCGCAATGATATTGTTGGTCATTTTTGCACGCAGTCAGATTGCTGAAGCCTTCAAGACATTCGCTGATTTGAATTTGTTTTGGCTTCTCCTGATTATACCTGTTCAGATTTTTAACCATACAGCGGTGGCTAAGTTTTATCAAAGCTACCTGAGAACGATGGGAGAAAAGATTCGACTGCGTGAATTATTTAAAGTTTCTTTGGAAATGAACTTTGTGAATAATGTTTTCCCGTCAGGCGGAGTCAGCGGATTCGGCTATCTAGGAGTCAGGCTAAAAAAGCTAGGTGTGCGTGGGTCCAAGACAACTTTATTGCAAACATCGCGTCATTTTCTGACGTTTTTATCATTCATTGTTTACCTGATGTTGGCTTTAATATTGCTCTCAATGTTCGGATCTGCCAGTAGGATAATTATATTAATTACATCATCACTATCGTCGTTTATCATCTTTGCAACCGCAATTCTTATATTCATTATTAGCGATGAAAATAGAGTAAAAAGTACAACTGCAGCCCTCCCAAAACTGATCAATTCTGTTATTCATTTTTTCCATAGAAAAAATAAACGTCCTATAGACATTAGTAAAATAGAAGCTCTATTTGGAGACCTCCACGAGGACTACAACAAGGTGAAAAGTAATTGGCGAGATCTTAGATGGCCATTTATATGGACAATGGTTATGAACTTCACTGAAATACTAACGATATTTATCGTCTACTTGTCATTTAGTGAGATTGTTAACCCCGGTGCAATTATTATCTCCTATGCAGTTGCAAATATTGCAGGCTTGGTCGCAGTATTACCGGGCGGAGTAGGCATTTATGAAGGCTTAATGACGGGCGTCATGGCCTCGGCAGGGATAGAAGAAGCGCTGGCTTTGTCGGCGACACTTGTCTACAGGGTTTTCAACATGGGATTGTTCTTGCCGATTGGATATATCCTCTACCAAAGAGCTTTATCAGAAGAAAAAGTTGATCCTGAAACCATAGAAGGTATCGGCGACAACGATGATGACTGAGCCAACATTTTCAGTTACGGATGCCGTTGCAGTAATCAATCAAACTTTGTCGGCAGTTTATCCTAGGATTATTATCGTGGGCGAGCTTGAATCGTTTAGAGTCGCAAAGCAGAGATGGGTTTACGCGGATTTAAAGGATGAAACGTCTAAACTTCGTCTGTTCGGAACCATATACCAACTGCCAGGACCTCTTGAGGATGGCATGATGGTAGAGGTCAGTGCAGAACCTCGTCTGCATCCTCAATTTGGTTTCAGCCTGAATATACAAACTATCCGCCCAATCGGGGAGGGGAGTTTGAAGAAGGCTTCCGATAAGCTCGAGGCTAAATTAGCGAAAGAGGGTCTATTTGATGAGGACCGCAAACGAGCCGTCCCACATCCTCCGGAAAAGATTGCGTTGATAACGGCAGATGGTTCTGCCGCGCAAGCTGATTTTATGAAAATTGCTGCAGCACGTTGGCCGCTTGCCAGTATTCAGCACATACAGACGAGCGTACAAGGTTCACAAGCTCCAGAAGAGCTAGTTCGAGCTCTGGCTAAGGCAGGGGAGAGTGACGCTGATGTAACTGTTGTTGTCCGAGGTGGAGGGTCAGCAGATGATCTCGCGGCGTTTAATGACGAGCGAGTAGTGCGGGCAATTGCTGCTAGCCGTCAGCCTACAGTAGTCGCAATCGGCCACGAAGTCGATACTAGCTTGAGTGAGCGAGCGGCTGACATGTCAGCTAGTACGCCTAGTAATGCCGCCGAGCTGCTATTGCCGGATTCATCTGAAGTACTGACCAACTTGAATCATATGAAAACGATGCTACATAGCGAAATGAAGAATACTCTTGAGAGTAGCGTCGAATCTATCACCGCCGAAAGAATCAGAATAAAAGAGCTGGCTTTACGCTGGAGCGAGCTAAGGCTCAGTGACTTGCAGCATGTTCGAACTCGGCTAGACAGCTATCATCCTAAGCACACACTAGCCAGAGGCTACGCGTTGCTTAGTAAAAACGGAAAGATGTTAAAAGCCAATGATTCGTTGGCTGTGGGTGATGATCTGGAAATTCAAAGATCTAGGCAGACAGCATTAGTAAAAGTTAAAGGAGTAAGTAAAAATGACTAATCAGAAAAGTTATAAGCAGTTGAAAACAGAGCTAGACGACTTGCTGACGTCTTTTGAGTCGGCGGAGCATGACGATGTTGAGGCGATGTTGAAGGATTATGATGAAGCCACTAAGGTCATTAATCAGCTAGAAGACATGCTAAAAAAGGCCCAGTCTAAACTAGAGGACAAGTAGTGTTAATTGGTGCGCTATTTGCAGTCATAATTGTATTTGGCGCTGTTATTTTGCGGGGAGCGCCGTATTTGCCGACAATGAGGCGGGATGTCGAGCACGCACTCGATTTGATAGATTTAAAACCTGGACAAACGCTATTGGAGCTCGGTAGCGGTGACGGGATTGTGGCAAAAGCAGCCGCAGAGCGTGGGCTGAATGTGGTCGGATATGAGCTAAATCCACTGCTAGTACTAGCCTCACGAATACGTTGCCGCAAATACGAAAACGTGGAAATAATATGGGGTGATTATTGGCGAAAAACATGGCCACCATCAGATGGTATGTATGTCTTTTTACTAGACAATTTCATGACAAAGCTAAATGAAAAAGTTGAAGATTACCGCCAGGGAAAACCTTATAAACTTGTAAGCCATTCATTTCAGATAAAAGAAAAAAAGCACGCAAAATCTCATAGAACTTTCTATCTATACCTGTACAAATAAGAAACAGCTGTAGTATCATTGTGCTTATGGTTCAGCCACAAGACTTTCCTCAAATTAATGCTTCAACGGCCAGGCGAAGGCACACCAGCTTGTTCGTGGCTATTATTATGACAGTGCTGTTTCTAATTGCCTCTGGTGCAGCGATAGCAGCCTTTATAGGTCAGAGTGAAGCGCAGTCGGATCTAGACTCCAAAATAGCAGCTGCTAACGCAGTAGCTGTCGAGGCTGCTAATGAAGCGAAAGATGCTGAATTTGTCGAAGAACTAAAAAATCCATTTGAATCATATACAGGTCCTTCTACATTTGGATCGCTTACTTTTGATTACCCAAAAAGCTGGAGTGCGCTAGTTGACACAAGTAGCGATAAGACGCCTTTAGATTTTTATGCTCATCCTGGGGTTATACCAGGAATTGATGACACTAACTTCGGCTTACGTGTTCAGATAGTTGATTCGACATATGATAGCGAGCTGGAAAGTTATGAACGCTCTGCTGAAAAAGGAACAGTAACGATAGAGGCGTATCGACCCTCAAAAGTTCCTGAGGCGCTTGGAGTAGTTATTAGAGGTGAAATAGATTCCAAGAAATCAGGGATTCTAGTTCTAATTCCTCAAAGGGATAAGACATTTAAGTTTTTTACTGAATCGCTCGACTACGAGTCTGATTTTGCAAAGACCCTGAAGAGCATTACATTTGTTCCGTAAGTAAATATTTACCTGTCTAAACTTAACCATTGGCACTTACGATTTAGACTTCGGAGGTCTATACTTTAGTGTATGGATAAGCGCCTAGAGGGTAGAGGGCCAGGACTTAGCTCGTCAAAAGACAGTCTATTTTTGCTCGCTCAGGAATTGAAACACCCTTTAACTGCGATTGCTCAAGCTAGTGAATTAGGAAATAGCGAATTAGTACGTCAACAAGCGCAGCGTGCACTGCGTACTTTGGACGCAATAGTTCTCGGGGAGCAGGTTGCGGCTGGCCAGGTTGGCCTGGATCTAAAGCCCCTACAAATAGGCTCAGTCATGGTGGATGTGCATCAGCAAATTCAGCCAATGCTAAAAACAAGATCGATAAATGCAGAGATTTCACTTCGCCGTGGCCTAGCATTAATTGATTCAGACAGGCTGGTTGTAAGTACAATTCTAACCAGTCTTTGGCATGTGATGATATCTGCCGTTGGGAGCTCTACAGACATCTCGTTCTCTGCTAAAAGCTATAAAGGCGGGGTTAGGGTATCGCTTTCTAGTAAGTCTGCCAAGCTTAGCGGACTAAATAAACCGCGCACAAATCTACATTCATCCCAGCCTATAAAAGAATTAGCTAGTGGTGCTGGGGATTTTCTAGCTGCTTCTCAGTTGGCTAGTCTACTTGGAACTAAACTGACAGCTTCACCGAAAAGTATTGGCGTATTGTTACCGAAAAGTAGTCAACTAACTCTTGTATAGCTCATGAAATCGTTGTTACTGCTCATGCCTGATCACACTGTAGCTACAAATATTGCAGCAGCATTTGATGGTTACGATTGCGCGCTAGCAAATAGAGCAAGCGAAGCAATTGCCATTGAACAAACACCGAGCGCTGTAATAATGGAACTGTCTTTGGCAGGGCACAGTGGCTTTGAGTTTTTATACGAATTTCGATCCTACACAGATTGGCGAAATATTCCAGTAATTATATATTCAAGGATCTTGCTAGGGGACGAGATTCTTACGTCAAGGTCGTTTAAAGAACTCGGAGTAAAATACGCCTATCAGCCAAACACCTCATTATCAGCACTGAGAGAGCTGGTGGATAAAGAGATTGCCTCAAGCAAATGAAAACCATAGTCACCGATAGCATTATCCTAAAGCGCATTGAGTATGGTGAAGCAGATCGAATCTTGACGGTCCTAACTAAAGACCATGGGAAGGTTCAGTTGCTCGCCAAGGGGGTTCGAAAAAGTAAAAGCAAGTTAGCTGGTGGCCTGGAATTATTCTCTGTCGCTACAGTTAGCTTCATTGATGGCAAAAGTGATCTAAAAACAGTCGTTGGGGTGCAGCTGAAAAAGTTCTACGGCAATATTATGGCGAACGTTGAACGCACGATGGTTGGTTATGAATTTATGAAGCTTAGCCACACCTACACCCAAGATCAGGCCGAAGAAAGATTTTTCGAAATACTAAGTATCGGGCTTAGTTCTCTCGATGATTCTAGCTTGCCAGTAGAAATTACAGACGCTTGGTTCAGAGCACAATTGCTTATTACATCGGGCGAGGGGATAGCTCTAAAGACTACTGTAGATGGTGCGGCATTTAGCGAAGGCATTGACTACGAGTTTGACTATGAAGATATGGGATTTCGGGAATCAACAAAGGGGAGTTTTAGCCCTAAGCACATCAAGTTCTTGAGGTTGCTTACTCAGGCGTCCACACCAAGCTACGTTCTCAAAGTGCAAGGCAGTTCACAATTACTGGGTGAAATCAGCTTGCTGCTCAGAAGGGCACAAGGAATGCATTATTGACAAAAGCGCTAATGCTTGCTATAATACAAGTTATGATAATGCCAAAATACACACTTTTAAGAACTCCTAAGCAGCCTCCAGGAATTGAATCAGGATTAGAAGCCGACCCAACGATAGGGGCGGAAATAAAATTCGGTGAGGGTAGATTACCAGACAGCGAAAATGGATTTGATGTTGCTGATAAAATAATTGACCCACAATCATAGTAGGTTGCCATGACTTTTGACCCTAGAAACATTGAAGTTCCAAGTGCACCGACAGTAGAAGCAGACCTTTCTCAGCTTGGTAGTGATGTGGTGCACCCAGTAAAACCAGTAGTCACCATCGACACTAGCCCACAGCCGGTTCCTAAATCTATAGACAGAGGAATAGGCGAACGTATCTTGCGAAAAGTAATTCCCGCTGAAAGCAGATATCTTAGATAGACAAAAAAACGCAAATTACAAAAATGAATAAAATATACGATACATTTACCGATAAAGGCGTTACCGATATTGACGCTGTTAATAATGCAATGAATGATCTCAATACTGCCATGAGTGACGCGCATGACGGCAAAGTGGACCGAGACCCATATTTTCCTGCCAACTTGCCAACAAGGGGAGTCGAGAATGATAGTCCTTTAATGACTTTTCCTGATAGAGATTTGCAGACTGGAAGCCCTAAGGCCGCCAGTCATGATCGCCAAATAGCCCAGCAGCATATTGCACTGCAGCAGGCTAGAGAATTGGTCAGGTTAGCTTCGGAAGCTGAAAGTGTTTCCGATGATCGGTCTAGTGATCGACATCTGAAACTAGCCTCCTAGAAAATATCCTTCTTCTCACGTATACTTTTGAGCAATGAGTGATAAAAAATCAGAAGTTTCTCTAGAAGATATTGTTAGTTTATGTAAACGCCGCGGATTTATTTTTCAGGGTTCTGAAATCTATGGTGGATTAGCGGGTACATGGGATTATGGTCCTCTTGGCGTTACGCTTAAGAAAAACTTGATGGATTTGTGGTGGAAGACATTTGTCGAAGACCGCGATGATATGCATGGAGTTGATGCAGCAATTCTAATGAACCCAAAAACATGGCAGGCTAGCGGCCACGTTGATACATTTACAGATCCACTAGTCGAGTGTTCAAACTGCAAAGGGCGTTTTCGTGAAGATCAGATTGATACAAGCAAATGTCCAACATGTGGTGCAAAAGAATCATTCAGTGAAGCAAAACCTTTCAACATGATGTTTGAAACTGTAGTAGGCCCTGTTTCTGATAATGATAGCAAGGTATACCTGCGGCCGGAAACTGCGCAGGGTATTTTTACGAACTTTAAGAACGTTGTCGACACACTTTATCCTGACATCCCGTTCGGTATCGCGCAGCAGGGCAAGGCTTTTCGTAACGAAATAAGCCCGCGTGATTTTGTTTTCCGTAGCCGAGAATTCAACCAAATGGAGATTGAATATTTCATCCATCCAGACAACTGGAAGGAGCTTTTCGAAAAATGGCGATTTGACATAAAGTCATTCTTAGAGCAAGCAGGTGTAGACATGGCCAACGTTTCGGAACTCGAAGTGCCAGCTGATGATTTGGCTCATTATTCAAAACGTACAATCGACTACGAATTCGCTTACCCGCACGGCAAGGACGAGCTGCTAGGACTAGCGTACAGAACTGATTTTGACCTAATGAATATTCAAGATGCATCGGGTAAAAAGATGCAGTACCAGCCGAAAGAGCAGGGCGCTAAACCATTTGTGCCGCATGTCATAGAACCAAGCTTTGGAGTCGAAAGATTAATTATGGCTGTGTTGTGCAGCGCCTTTAAAAAAGATACTCAAAACGGAGAAGAACGCATCTACCTTGCTTTGCCAGAACATATAGCCCCAGTTAAATACTGTGTATCACCACTTCTGAAGAATAAGCCAGAACTCGTGAAGAAGGCCAGGGAAGTGTACTCGAAGCTGAAGGAAAGCCACGCTGTTATGTGGGACGATAACGGAAATATTGGTAAGCGTTATCGTCGCCAGGATGAAATCGGTACACCATACTGCGTAGTTATAGACTTCGATACTTTAGATGATGATACGGTCACTGTAAGAGATCGCGACACAACAGAGCAAAAGAGAATGAAGATAGCCGAGTTGGTATGAAATTAACAAAATTAGGACATTCATGTGTGCTTGTTGAGACGCCAGATAGGGTGGGGCTGTTCGATCCCGGAGTGTGGGCGGATAGACAGCTTATAGATTCGGTGGAGAGCGTTGATAGAATCGCCTATACGCACGAACATCCAGACCATTTCGACCTAGACATTCTGAAGAGCCTGTTAAATAAAAACCCTCAGGCACATGTCGTCTGTAACGATTCTATAGCTTCGTTAATTAGGGAGGCTGGAATCAGCGCAACAATAAGACCATCGACTATGTGCACAGTTGCTTTTGAGAGTACGCACGATGCAAATTTACCTATGCTGGGCGTTGAAGCGCCACCTCAGACGGGCTTTCACTTTAAAGGAATGTTCACGCACCCAGGTGATTCACACGATTTCAACGAGACCATGGATGTATTAGCAATGCCTTTCGTGGCACCCTGGGGAATACCCAGAGCTGCAATTAAAAAAGTACTAGAGTTAAAGCCAAAATATGTTTTACCAATCCATGACTGGCTATATACAGATGAGGCAAAGGACTGGCTACAAAATACATTTAAAAAACAGCTTGAAGATGCGGGAATAGAACTGCTACCAAACGAAAACGGCAAGGTTATCGACCTAAAGTAATCCCTGTGCAATGATAAAAAAACAAGACTGTATAGATCTGCTAGATAAGCTCCCAGTCGCTTATGAGCTAGTAGAACATGGCGCTGTCTATACGATTGAAGAGGCTGAGGCTGAACCAGCTCTAAACGGCCGCACCGAGATAAAAAACCTATTTATCCAGGATGATAAAGGTAAAAGACAATACTTGGTAATGATGCCAGGGAACAAACGGCTAGACATGAAACGACTAGCAAATGACTTAGGTGAAAAGAAAGTCCGATTTTGCAGCGAAGAAAAAGTTCAGCGCATGCTGGGCGTAAAACCAGGGTCAGTTTCCTTGTTTTGCTGCATGAATGAAGCTTCTGCCCACGTAAAAATAGTTGTCGACGAAGAGATATTAAGTCAAAAAGAAATCGGTATGCACCCGATAGTAAACACCTCCACAGTCTTCGTAAGCCCCAATGATTTCAGGAAGATAATAGGCGAACTCAAACAAGAACACACTATTCAGAAACTTTAGCGTATACTAGCTCTGATGAGAATTTTTTATACAGATGGAAGCTGCAGCCCGAATCCAGGCCCTGGTGGCTGGTCGGTGATTGAGGACAAAAAGCCCGTTGCATTAGGATCTGAAAAAGAGTCGACCAATATTCGCATGGAAGCAGAGGCATTAGCTGCTGCTATGAATCTGGCCAATGGTGCACCATGCACAATTCACACTGATAGTGAATTTTGGATAAATGTTATTACGCGGTGGGCGCCAGGCTGGAAGGCAAAAGGCTGGAAGAAATCGTCGAAGGGTGAGATACAGAATCTTGATCTTGTGAAAAAACTAGTAGAGCTATACGAAGATGGAGAAGTTGAGCTTAAATGGGTCAAAGCCCACAATAACCATGATGAAAATGAATTAGCTGATGAATGGGCCAACAAAGCCCGAAAAGGTACGGTATTAAAATGAGGGCACTCTTGCTAAATGGGTCACCGGCGTTTCCGTCAAGAACAAAGGCGCTACTGGAGTATATTTCGTCATTATTGGAGCAACACTCCGTAGATAATGAAATAATTGATCTTAAGAACGCGCATCTGCCAATTAACGATCCTCAGTACCATGCCGATGCAATGGAATCGCCCGATGAAAACGTGAGAGAGTTTGCCCAAACAATTAAAGACTCTAATATAGTATTTGTAGGGACACCGCTCTATCACGGATCTTATTCTGGGCTTTTAAAATTAGCGCTGGATAACCTCGATGGTGATGCTTTAAGCGGGAAAAGGATAGTGATATGTTCGCAGTCATCTGGAGCTCGAAATGCTATGCAAGGTGCGCAAGAGCTGGTTGTGGTCTGCAGGACCATGGGAGGTAATGTTTACGAGCGATTGATAGGTACATGTAAGGCTGATTTTGAACAAGGCACAGATAAAAACTTCTTAGTAGACGAAAAAATCCGCCTGCGTTGCCAAGAAATTACAAAGGACATTATTAGTTAATGCTAGGAGTCATTTTTAGTTTATTCCCGCTTTTTGGCTGGGGGACTTCTGACTATCTTTCGGCTGTTATGTCTAAGAAGTATCATGTTTCAGCCATAAATTTAGCTATGGCAACCTTGGGTTTGCCTATTTCGGTGATTATTTGTGTGTTTTTTGGTTTTCCGGCCGTAACTCTTGAGTCGGTACTCTGGTTTTTTGTAGTATCCGCAGTTTTAAACATAGGCTTTATCGCCATGGTGATGGGCTTTTCATCGGGTGCTACAGGAATTGTTGCCCCTATAGCTAATGCGTATGCGATAGTGACAGCAATATTAGCTGTATTATTTCTTGATTCGAGTTTACCTGTGGCTAGCTTTGTTTCAATAGGGGTCATAGCTATTGGCATTAGCTTATTAACATTTGAAAGAAACAAAGTAGGATTAAAACGACTTGAAAAAAGCATAGCATTCGCTCTAATTGCTTTGGTAGCTTTTGGGATCGGGTTCACTTTGTTTGATGTTGCTGCAGATCAAAGATGGTATCAAAACAACCTATTATTCCAGGTTACCAATGCGATTGTCGCCATCGTCACCTATTTTTTGTGGAATCACAAAG
>CAYGOR010000005.1:0-357 GCA_964351635.1 uncultured Candidatus Saccharibacteria bacterium | reverse complement strand
AACAGTAAAGAAACACCAAGCAGCTATCATATTCCGCGACAAGCTAGCCTATATAACGGTGTATATAGCGATATTTGGGACGATAGGCTTATTCCTAGCACTTGAGAATGTGGATAATATTGCAATCCCGGCGGCTATAGCGTCAGCTTCGCCACTCGTCACTAGTTATCTAGCGCGCAGGCATGATAACGAAACATTGAGACTCCAGCATAGGCTTGGAGCCTTCATCACGGTTGTAGGAATTGTATTACTAACGTTTGCTACTAGCTAGGATTATCTAATTCTAGATGTCACAAAGAATGAAACCTGCTATGATTAATCATATGACACAAAACAAAAAGCGGCGATTTAACTTCC
>CAYGOR010000004.1:13402-28988 GCA_964351635.1 uncultured Candidatus Saccharibacteria bacterium | reverse complement strand
TCTATAGCCCCAGGGTGGTGTCGGAGGTGTCTTCTTCGTTAAAAGACTCTTCTTCATCTATAGAATCGATTGTCTCATCTATCTCTTGCAACGTCTCGTCAACCGTATCTTCCGTAGCTGGCTCTGAGGAATCCTCGTTGACCGGCAAGCTTTCGACCTGCTGTGTATCAACTACGCTTTCATCGGCTTCTTCGGCATTATCATTGGTAGACATGTAAACAAATACTGCTACTGCGCTTAGCAATAGAGCTGCGATTATTGTAACTATTATGCCAAGTTTCGCATTATTATGATGCGGATGAGTAGCTGCAGGAGTACCTGCGGTGGGCTTTACAGCTTCTGGCTGATTTATGGCTGGGGAATTATTAATTTCAGGCGTTTGTTTGGCTGCAGTTTCGGATGGCTTATCTACAGGCTCTTCAGGCTTTGTCATCGGTGTTGGAGCAGTTGACGGGCTAGTTTCTGCTTGCTCTGCGGAAGCGTTAGCCTCAGGAGCAGCTTTGAGCTCAGGCTCTGTAGTTACTGGCACTGCTTTAGCGGGTGCTGAAGGCTCTGTTTTTACTTCGACTTCCGGTGCCTGCTCGGCTGCAGCTGGCTTTGCTTGCGGCGGCGTTGTTTTGACTTCAATCTTTTCGGCTGCACCAGAACCTGGTGCGTCTACAGAAGTAGGCTCTGGCTTTGGGGTGTTGTTCTCTTCCATTATTATTACTCCTCAACTGGTGAGATTACGTTATCGCTTGTTTCATCTTCATCTTCTGTTGTATCAGCAGAGTCATCACCTGTCGCTATCTGAGACTTTATCGATTGTAGAGCTGGTTTGACGTTGTTTTGCAAAAATTCACGAACAGTTTTAATTTGCTGTTTTATACTCGCTCTGTCCTCCCGAACCTGTAGCAAAGCAGCCTGAAAAGCTTCAGGGTCTGCTTCACAGTCAAATTCGGATAGATCAGTCAATGTAATTATGTGGTCAGCCATCAAGACCTCTAAACCACTCGCTTCATTCTGGTAGTCCTCAATAACCTGTTCCAGAGCTGTAGTGTTTGCATCTGCTGATTGAAGTCTATCTAATACATTCAATAGGCTTTCGCTAATTCGGGCATGCGCACCAGCGACAGAATTAATTTTAGCCTGATCTTTTACCAACAATGCTGCTAGCTTAGTCTGTGCTGCTGTACAGCGATTTTTTATACGGGTTGCTTGTAGATCCGTGAGACTTGACTCTCGCTTTGCCTTTAGCGCCTGTAGCCTTGCTTCGCGGTTAGCGGCACGATCTTCCTCCGAAGAAGTATTCTCTGCTGAATTTGAAGTCGAAACATCTTCTTGAGCAGAGCCGGGCAGTGCAATAATAAACACTGCAAACAATAGAAATACTATAGAAACTAGCGAACCTGTAAACTTATTAACCATAATCCCTCCACGAATATCTTGGCTCATTTTAGCATAACTGTTATCCGCAGTCTCCCTTGTGGAGAATTAATAAAAGTTACGGAAGCGATTACCAACTACATCGACTATTTTCTGAGTTTCTCCATTATCTAATCGAACTACGTAGTCAGCTGATTCACTTCCAGTAGTAACCCGGTATACCGCGTAGTTATCATTTATCCATTTCATTGGTTCGGATATCCCTGATTCAGACAGAACAGTGGACTCCACGCCCTCTTGATTAGTCATAAGCAAAGTCCCTTTGCCGTCACGCGTCTCTACTCTTAAAGCTTGGTCGTTTTGGAACACGTAGTTCCTGGATGCACTTGCTGAAGGCGATTGATCTAGCTTAACAACCTCACCTGTTGAGAGGTCTTGCTGGAACCATTGACGCTCCTCAGCGTTAAATAGTAGCGTAGAAACATCGCGATATCCGATGGTCCACACCTGGGCATTAACCACCAATTCTCGGTCTTCTTCGCCAGAAATATCAACGGAAAATAACTTAGCTTGGCTGCGAGGCACAGCAAAGCTGGAGACGCTGTAGTAGACTTTTTCTCCAACTACAGCTACATCATTGAAGTAGTTGGCACTAGCAAGTTCTTTCCGCTCAGTTGTAGCTGCGTTGTAGCTAAAAATCTTACTTCGCTGCGGGTTGCCCGCACTTACACCCTCTATAACAGATACGTAAACAAGATTATCCCCTTGCCAGCCGACTATTTGAAGCTGCTCCGATCTGGTAATTCGCTCTTCGCTACCATCCTGAACTAAGTGCAAGCCATCGAGAATAAAGCCGTCCTTATTTTCTTCACCTGCTCTAGATGAAATGTAAGCGATGCGACTGCCGTCAACATTCTGAACAGCGAATGGTATCTCACGCTCTTTACCTGTCGCTTCAAGCACCAATTCTTCATTCTCACCGTCAAGCGATATGGTGTACAAGTCATACTCGCCGCTTCGGTTACTTACGAACGCATGATTATATGAAGGCACCATTTCTAACTCAGTTAATTCCTGCTCGAGCTCAGATACGGGAATTCTTTCTTCTCTATAGCCCTCGGCCGTTATTAACACCTCGGCCTCTGGAGATAGATCACTGACAATAAGTAGGAGCTCTCCCTGGTCATTTACCCGGGCAATATCTTCGCCGCTTTGCGCTTTTGCATCTAGCACTTTTGCGTCGTCACTAAGCCACTGAGTCAGGCTAAATCTATATTGCGCTCCGGTGGCATCAATCTCTTGCATCACACCAGGATTACTGCCAAGACCAAGCGTGACCACCCTGTCGACCTGCGCATAGCCGAGTTTATCAATTACTAAACTATTGTCGCCTAGCTTCATTGCATCAAACACAGCAGCACCATTTTCGTTAGTACGAACTTCTTTACCTGCTAATTTTACTGGGATATTTTCTAGAGGTAGTCCGCTTTCTTTGTTAGTAACAGTGACTGTAGCACCGACGCGAACTCCAAAAATATTCAAAGCAGCGTAACGTGTAACAGGTATAGCCGCCATAGCTACGATGGCAAGAAATAGAAATGCAAAGCTACCATAACGAAGCTTTTTATGAGTCCACCAATATCTAGCTCCTGCTTTGATTTTTGCAATTAAAGGGTGTTGTTTGGCTTTACGTTCTTTCTCTTCTTTGGTGGCGGCACTGGCTGCAGCAGCTTGTGCTGCATGTGGATCAGCAGGAGGGGTATCATCTCGCTCGACCTTTAATAGCTCGTCGACTTCTTTGTTATCATCTGTAGACTCTTCCTTAATCTGACCTTCAGCTTTATCATTAGGCTCTTCTTCTAATAATTCGTCCTCGATTGGTTCATCTGCTTCTTTAATGTCGATATTTTCTTCTTCATCAGCATTTTTAACGTCAATGTCTACACTAGTCTCACTAGCATTTGTATCATCTATCTGCTGCTCGACAACCTCCTTGTCCGTTTCTTTAGGCTCGTCATCTGACTGAACGGTTGTCTTTTTGTCTTCTGCCATAATGCTTATTCTAACAGATTTAGTCCTTTAGCATGAGTAGTGACAATAAAAATGGGAACGATGTTTTATACTAACTTTGATGATTGATAGACAAAACGTTGAAAATATTATGAATCCCAGAGGTCTTGAGCACCCTGTCGCTACTGGTGCAGCACTCGCTGTAGGTACTTTAGCTCTAGCTGGTATAAATATCTCTACGTATCTTCATCGAGTAAATCATGGAGGGGTGGTTTTTGATAAAAGAGTGCAGACAGCTTTTGAATGGGCTAACCACTTTACTACTGGCATGACTCTGCGTGACTGGTGGGTGCATCTTACACACCACGAACATCCTGATGAATATAATGAGCTCGCTCACTCGGTGTGGAACCAGTCCAGACCAGATGGGGCGCCAGAAGCACCAATAGAAGCATTCCGAGACCCCTATTCCGTAAAACTAGAAGGGTTTATGAGGGTAAAATTCTTAACCCCTGTTCTACATGGCAGAGCTCGCAGGAAGCTCGTTCCTTGGGTGTTAGAATTAGCTGAATACGACAAGGAAAGCGGAATAAACAACCGTGACCACTGGCCAAAATATTTGAGAAATGTGGATATTGAAAAAGCCCAACCTGACCGCTACACGAACAAACGCTCTGCGCTGGGCATAGCTGCGCTTGGCGGAGCTATAACTGCAATCAAAGGGCCTAAAGTCGGACTCGTCTGGGCAGGAGTTCATGTAGGAGGACTACTCATGATGGGCGGAATGATTAATGCTGACGCGCATACAGGACAGAAATCAGGCTTCGTAAACCGACTAAAGGTGCTGTTAGGTAAAGAACAACCGGTGCCTGATGAAAAAGGTGAATATGCTGCAAACGTATTACATGGCAAAGAGGGGCTACTTTTTGGAGAATATCATCACCAATACCACCATAATTATCCGCAGGATCCTCTGCTCGCTGAAGGCACACTACTCCGTGACCCTCCTGGGCTTATCATTAGAATTCTTGAGAAAGCAGGACTTGCTGAAACCCCTGGTAGGCCTAAGCAAGACACCCCTAGCGCTGCCTAGAAGAATACTGCAACGGGTTAGTTCCCCATCGATTTGAATATACCATTCCACCTGCTGTTTAATTCTGTCATTACGAAACTTGCTAACATCGTAGTAATTTGCGTAATTATTTTCACAGCTTAGTTAGCTTTTGGAGTGCATTATTAGTTTACTAATAAATTAGAATGGAGAAAATATGAAAAAGGAATCAGGTGCTGCAGCAGGAATAGTTATCGCCATACTAGTTCTTGTCGGGGCTGGCATAGGACTTTACCTAATGACTGAAGATAGCGATGTCGACGAGCAACCCACTACATCACAACAAGAATCTACAGACGAGACACAAACTGAAGCAATTGCGGAAGAAGACGCAAACAACATCGTCGAAACTGCGCAAACTACTGAGAGTTTGAGCATTTTAGTGGATGCTGTAGTCAAAGCAGAATTAGCAGAAACACTTTCTGGTGAAGGACCCTTCACTGTACTCGCGCCAGATAATGACGCATTTGCAGCTGCAATTGACGAGCTAGATACTACCTCTGAAGAACTTTTAGCTCGCGAAGACCTGGCTGATATTCTTTCATACCATGTAATAGCTGCCGATATGATGACCGCTGACTTACTTGACGGCATGACTCTAACGACCGTTCAGGGAAGCACCTTAGTAGTGGAAGTAACTACTGACGGCGTCTTCTTCGTTGACGAAAACGATCGACGTGCCGAAGTTACTACTGCTGATGTAAGCACAAGCAACGGAACTGTTCACATAATAGACAATGTTCTATTGCCAGGCGACGGCTCTGGTGGCTCAGAGGAATAGCATTAACTAAACATTCTTTTGATTTCGTCCGAAAACATCGGACGAAATCTTTTTAGGCTATTCTTCTACAACCTTGATGTTAAGGTCTTTGAGTTGATCGTCTTCGACCAATGACGGAGAGCCTGTCATTGCATCGACTCCAGACCCGTTTTTTGGGAAAGCTACGATTTCACGAATGTTGTCTTCGCTCATTAGCTCCATAAACATTCGATCAATCCCAAATGCACAACCAGCATGTGGCGGCGCACCGTACTTGAAGGCGTTTATCATAGCGCCGAATTTTTCATCAACGTAGTCGTTATCGTAACCAAGTACTCCGAATGCTTTGTACATGACGTCGGGGTTATGGTTGCGAACGCCGCCAGAGCAAATTTCGTAGCCATTCATGACCATGTCGTACTGATCGGCCAATATATTTTCCTTATCGTCTCGCTCTAGGTCATCCATGCCATTTTTGGGCATTGTGAAAGGGTTATGTCCAAAATCTAATTTCCCGTTTTCCATTTCGTAAAACGGGAAATCCACGATCCAAGCTAGCGCAACAATGTTCGGATCTTTTAAGCCAAGCTCTTCGCCTAATGAACTCCTGAGCGTGCCAAGAACAACGTTAACTTTCTCGCGCTTATCTGAGCCAAATAGGATTGTATCGCCATCTTTTGCCCCAGTTTTAGTAACAATTAAAGCCAATTCCTCGTCACTGAAGAATTTTGCAATCGAGCTGGTTGCCTTACCAGCCTCAACTGTCAAATAAGGTAGCCCGCCAGCGCCCGCCTTTTTGGCTTTTTCGGTAAGTTTGTCTATTTCTGATCGACTAAATGACTTGCTGACTACGATTGACTTAACCACGCCTCCAGCTTCGATGGCTTTAGTAAAAACACCAAATCCACATTGTCTCAATTCTTCCGTTAGGTCTACGAGCTCCATGCCAAACCTAAGGTCCGGTTTATCTGAACCAAATCTGTCCATAGACTCTTGGTAAGGAATTCGCGGAATCTCATCACTAAGTAATTTCTTACCGGCAAATTCTGTAACTAAGCTAGTTATAAGCGGATCCATTGTTTCGCGAACTACTTCACCATCCTCAACGAATGACATTTCAAGGTCAAGCTGGTAGAACTCTCCATAAAGCCGATCTGCTCTAGGATCTTCATCACGGAAACAAGTTGCTAGCTGGTAATAGCGGGAAACACCACCTACCATCAGTAATTGCTTAAATTGCTGCGGCGCTTGCGGGAGTGCGTAAAATTGGCCAGAATGTAAGCGTGACGGGACCAGAAAATCCCTAGCACCTTCAGGTGAAGAGTTAGCAAGTACTGGCGTTGTAACCTCTGTAAATTCTCGCTCTTCCATGTATTTTCTCATTATTGAAAAATACTCTGCTCTACGCCGAAGCATGTTCTGCATTTTTTCTCTTCTTAGGTCAAGGTAACGGTACTTGAGCCGGTGTTCTTCCGATATTGTCTGCTGAGAGTTGACTTGTATTGGAAGGGCTTGCGACGCGTTAAGAACTCGGAGCTTTTTAACCATGATTTCGATGTTGCCCGTTGGGATGTTCTTGTTTTTTAACTCTGATGTTCGCTCAGAGACTAACCCCGAAGCTTCAATGACGAATTCATCGCGTAATTCTTCCGCTAGCTTAAAGCTCTCGGATTCTGCGTCAATAGTCAGCTGCACAATCCCCTGGTGATCGCGCAGGTCAATGAAGATTAGCCCGCCGTGATCACGCCGGGAATTGACCCAACCTTGGACCATTACTTCTTGACCGACAAGCTCAGGTGTTGTTAATGATAAAGTTCGTTTCATAATTTTCCTCTAGTTAATGGTTTCTATTTTGGCTAAGGTAACGGGCCATTAGTCAATTAGCCCGCCAGAGGACTATTAACTGACCCGTATATTATTATCGATGCAACCAAAACGTCTCATAAGGGTTAATTATAGCAGTTACTTCTTTGGTTGAACAGGCTGTTCAGCCGATTTTTGAGAAGCTCTTATGCCTGAGTGCTCTTGATGCTCTTTATCGGCTAAGCTCTTGGCCACCTTTCGCAAATCATCGTGTGCATCAAACTCATCCACGATTTCTTTCCCGATTATTTCCTCTAGTATGTCTTCGATACTAAGAACTCCGACAAATTCTTCGAAATTGTTAACCACGACAAATTGATGGTGCCGCAATTTTAAGAATGCTCTAAGAGCATGGTCCAAGGACTGCTCTTCATGAACGAATCTAACGTCTTTCTGCATAAGGTCTTTAACCTTCTTGCTCCCCTGTTCTCCAATCAAGTCATGCATATATAAAGTTCCTACAAAATTATCGTGTTTTTTATCGGCCACGACAGGAAATCTCGAATGACCTGACTTATGCAGTTCGTCCATTAATAGTGGGCCGACTTCATCATTTTGATCTACCATCGTTACTATTTTGCGTGGAGTCATAACGTCACGGATTTTCTTATCCCCGAATTCTAATACCTTGCGGATCATCCGGGCTTCATCTGCTGCGATATCGCTATTTTTTGACAATTCTTGACCATCGAACATGCGCTGCAGCTCTTCTTTGCTATATATAACTTGGGTGTCATTGCCAACCCACGCGCTAAACAAATGCCCAAGCCCGCGCGTAACCGGACCTGTAAACCTCATAATCCTTGATAGCACCGGGTAAAGCTTTGCGGCAGTCCAAATCACGTTCTTCTTGATATAAACCATGGGAAGCAACTCACCGAAAAATAAGATTACAATTGTGGAAAGCAGCACTGCAACCGCGCCCGATACTCGCGAGTTAACCAGCACAACAATAGTTGTGTTTGCGATTACATTGACTATCAACAAGCTTGACATTAATTCAAAGCGCTGCGAATGAAGACTAAATACAAGCTTGGCATTTTTGTCCCCGAACTGGGCTTTTCTCTTCAAGTGATAACGATTAAGCGAAAAAACTCCGCTACTAATACCTGCGCAGAGTGCAGATATTGAAACCGACATTAGTAAGACCAAGGAGTACGCTAAATCATTCATAAGCACATTGTCGCTCATCTATAGTGCTAGGCGCAAGTAGGGCTGAGGTAGTAAAATAGATTTATATCAGGTAAATTGAGGGATTTATGAAACAAATTATTATTATTACTTTGTTAGTAGTAGGTATTATCGGAGGTGCAGTAATTTTTAGCGGAGGTGAGGATTCAGCTGAAGGTTCACCTTCAAACAATTTCTACGGTCAAGAAAACGCTGAGGTCGTCATAACTGAATATGGAGATTTCCAATGTCCAGCTTGTGGACAATTTGCACCCATTTTCTCTCAGATGAAGGAAGACTATAAAGACCAAGTGAGATTTGAGTTCAAGCACTTCCCGCTAGTTCAAATCCACCCAAATGCAATTGCAGCGCATCGAGCAGCTGAAGCTGCAGGCAATCAAGGCAAGTTCTGGGAAATGCACGATTTACTATACGAAAGACAAACCGCATGGAGCAATTCAGGTACCACCAGCAATAACCCGGCAGAAATCTTTGAAGGATATGCACAGGAGCTTGGACTTGATACTGAACAGTACGCGGCAGATGTTCGAAGTAGCCAAACAATAGGCATAATCAATGCCGACATAG
Source organism: uncultured Candidatus Saccharibacteria bacterium (assembly GCA_964351635.1). Taxonomy (GTDB): domain Bacteria; phylum Patescibacteriota; class Saccharimonadia; order Saccharimonadales; family SZUA-47; genus JAUHWW01. Next base: position 20,121 of record CAYGOR010000004.1, on the reverse strand, counting down.
CTCAAGGCCGTGAAATTGGAGCAGAGAGCACACCGACATTTTTACTCAACGGAGAAATAGTATCTGACATTAATCAACTAGCCACTGTCGAGGGATTCAGTAGCTTTATAGATGAAGCACTTGGTAACTCGGAAAGCGGTTCTGAAAATGAAAACGCCGCCTCGGACGAATCACAAGGCGACGAAGCATCTAAGCCAGAGGACCAGGAAGCCGAAGCTTCGAACTAGTTTCTAGTAGGTCATGAACTCGCGCCAAGACTCCCTCTTGACGGTTACTTTGATGCGTTTTGTTTTACTGCGTGGCGCAGATATTTTTATTGGCATTATGCCACCCCATTATCACGACTGCACGAAAGGCTCACACCCAAGTGCTTCCGATTTTGTTTATTTGGTTTTTATATTTCTGCTCGCATGCCTCACGGGCTCAGAAGTACTCTTATCGTAGCGTGGTTTCGGCCTTCAGTCAATAAGATTCTTATGCTAAAATAGATTTTGAAATTACTTTTCAAACAAAAACATGGAACATAATTTATTTCTTGAACTCAGCAGCATTATAGCCATAGGAACTGGCGTAGCTTTGCTGATGAGATTGTTACGGCAACCACTAATAATTGGCCACATTATTACTGGCTTACTTGTCGGCCCTACAGTGTTCAATCTAGTCACCGAAAGCGAGACTCTAACTGTATTCTCAGAAATGGGCATAGCTCTTCTCTTGTTCCTGGTTGGCCTTGGCTTAAACCCCCGAGTTATAAAAGAAGTCGGAAAAGTCGCTGTTCTAACAGGTGTCGGCCAAGTAGCCTTTACTACTGGCGCGGGGTTCCTGATTGTCTCTGCGCTGACCGATATATCTACTACAGCCACTTTTTACGTGGCAATTGGTCTGGCGTTCTCAAGCACCATAATCATCCTAAAACTACTAAGTGATAAAAAGGAGCAAACCAGGCTACACGGTAAAATCGCCACGGGTTTCTTGCTCGTTCAGGATATTCTAGCTACCTTCGCTTTGCTGTTCGTTAGCGCTAATTCTACCGGTGGGCTTAGTGGAAACGATCTAATTGAACTGTCGCTCAAAGGTGCAATCTTAGTTAGCAGTCTGTACTTAATCACTACGGCTATTTTGCCTAGGTTTACGAAACTAATTTCTGGTTCGCAGGAAATGCTTTTCTTATTTGCCATAGCTTGGGGAATTGGAATTGGAGCGATATTCTCAGAGTCAGGGTTCTCCCTAGAAGTCGGAGCACTAGCAGGCGGTATTGCCTTAGCACAGTTTCCTTATGCGCAAGAAGCAGCCTCGCGCCTCAAACCACTTCGTGATTTCTTTATAGTGCTGTTTTTTGTAGTCCTTGGAAGCGAGCTCGATCTAAGTAACATAGTTACCGTCTTGCCTACCGCCCTCGTTCTTTCAGCACTCGTTTTAATAGGTAATCCACTGATAGTGATGACTATTATGGGGCTTCTAGGCTATACAAAGAAAACTAGCTTCAAGACTTCGCTCGCGGTTGCACAAATTAGCGAATTTTCATTGGTTCTTTTACTACTCGCTCAGAAATCAGGTCAAGTAGACTCAGAGACGCTCTCATTAATGACTGTGGTTGGCCTAATCACTATCGCCGTCAGCTCTTACGTCATCCTATATGATGAGAAACTTTATCCAAAATTTGAGAGGTTCCTATCTGTCTTCGAGCGGCGTAAAACAAAATCAGAAGGTCGTCCACGCAGTAATGAACTTCTACTATTTGGTTACAAAAAAGGTGGATTGGAGTTTATAAAAGTCTTCCAGAAGCTAGGTAAGCGATTCTCAGTGATTGACTACGACCCTGAGGTTATTGAATCTCTAGAGAAACACGATGTTCATTATTTATACGGAGACATGACCGATCTCGAGCTACTTGACGAGGCAGGAATCGGTAACGTTAAACTAATCGTGTCGGTAGTGACTGATTTTGAAACCAACAAGTTCCTTCTCAGGACTATTGATATGATGAACCCTAGCTGCGTTGTTATCTGTCACGCCGACGGAATTACAGAAGCTGCTGAACTCTATGATCTCGGTGCGGGTTACGTTATGCTTCCGCACTACATTGGATCTGAGAAAATTGGCGCTTTCATCAAAAAGAGTGGCTTTTCTAAATCTGAGTTTCGTAAATTCCGAAATAAACACCTCGCATATTTGCAAACACACTTTGACGACGAAGAGTCAGATACTCTTTAGAGTTACTTCCCCGCATTCATAGAATTTTAGTTTATTGCTCGTAAAGTCCATGCTCGTCGATGTAAGCAGCTACCTTTTTTGGGAGCCATAGTGCTTTATTGTTAATCTGAGCACGTACATCGCTTGAGGCATGATTTGGCAGGGAGTTTGGGATTATCGCCACAGCTACACCCAGCGAGCGAGCATGTGAAGATATTTGCTGCTCCGTCATCATCCCCCGCTCAGCGACCACAATATAGTTAGGTGGAGTGATAATTTTCTCCAATCCTGGCCAAGTTTCTTTGCTCATGTTCTGAAAAGTATCAGCTCCCATAATAAAATAGAGCTCGCTCGATGGGAAGTTCGCTTGCAGCTCTGGCAAAGTAAGCTCTACAGTAAATTGATCATACTGGGAAGAGAAAATAGCTAGATCTTCTTTGCTCTCAATTGCATGCTCTACCATAGTTTCGCGCTCCGAAGCGCTAGCTCCAGGCTGCTTATTACCCCACGGCTTCTTCTCGACCATGAACTGCACACTACTAAGCTCTAGTAGATCCTTGGCTGTTGTGGCTAGTTCTAGATGTCCATCATGAATAGGGTCAAACGTGCCAGCATAGATACCTACTCTCTCCATATTGATATTATACGCTCACGAGTACCAAACACTGGCTTTTAGTCTAGCTAACCTTGCTACCTGCAGTTGATTTTTTAATTATCCAATCGGACAGTCTGGTCACTTCAGTCAAGGAGTCATTAGGCTTACACCCCACCTTTTCATTACAACCGCTGTGCTGGCACTTCTCGATATCAGGCTGAAAATCTTTACGCTTATTCCAATGACCCTTCTTGCATTGAAACTTTAAAGGGCCTCTTCCGTCTCTGCCTTCAGGATTGGAACGCTCCTCTTCCTGGCCGTTCCCACCAAAGACATCTTGTAGTTTCGACATTATACTATCTGATGTTTCATTGTCTTCCGTTACCGAGCTGGCAGCACATCCACCATAACTACGCTTCTCTTTAGCTCCAGCCTGAATACTCATAGCCAATTCTTGATGAAGGAACTGTGGGCTTGGTTGTACATAGGTATGCGCATAAGATGCTCTCGAAAGTGCTGATGAAGATTTGTCGTACGGTTTTGCAAGCGAAGAATTTATGTTTTTCCTTAGCTTTTCAATCGTAGCGGATCGCAGCATTCTATTCATCAATCGGCCGTCATCACTATTAAAAGTGTCCTTGTTTGCTATCTTGAATAAGTGCTTTCTATCTTCTTCCTTAACATCTGTTGCAGTAGTGAATATCATCTTAGCGAGTTCTTTTATCTGGTACTGATTGTCGCCAGATTCTACAGCTATAGAAAGCGGTATAACATAAGTCCTAAAATATGTTTGTAGTATTCGCATACTATCATTTCTATCCAAAAAGTTAGTAACCGATATCTCTGGCTGAGTGTCCCCGATAAGCTCTTTATGGCGATTACGAATTTTATGGTTTAAAGCAATAACTTCTTCTTCAGTAGCAAAACTTCTGTGTACGTACCTACTCCACAGGTTTTCATCAGTTTCAATTGGAATATTAATTCCTAATTCTTCTTCGTATACACGCGATATTGCACTTTTCGAACTATTTCTAATAGCAATTGCCCACGTAAGCAGCCTGTCGTCTTCTGTTCTGTAGTAAACTTGCTCAACTGCTAGTCCGATTCTAAGTCCCATATCTATCCACCGCTGTTTATCTTCTCCTGTCAGCTGCTTCTTTGGATCCATGCTCGTTACTCGCAGCATTTCACCTCTTTTGAGCGTATCAACTGCCTCTGCAATCATGACATCACCTTGATCTCTGATTGCTAACGGTTCTAATCTAGGGTCCTCTTCTGCAGCTTCTAATGAGGTTTGTGCGCCTTCATAAACTAAATCAGACATGAATTGGCCATTTCGAGCGACTACTCTATTATCTAATAATCTGTGTTCTGAGGGTGAATTAAAATATAGGACATCTTTTAGCTCTTTGTCTGTTATTAAGCCTTCTTCAATCGAAGTTCTATAATCATCAAACGCGTGTTCAGCCTCGTTAGAGTCTAAAGCTACATCTACTGATTGAGAAATGGCTATTCTCCCTAGGAGTCTATGGGCGGCCAGTGATTCTCCGTACACTTCAGCCGTAGGAACGGTAAGCTGTGGCTCTTGTTCGATAACTGCTACTGACATTAAAACCCTCTTATCCCGCAGGGGTCAAAGAGGGCCTTAAATAGACTATGGCTAACTTTACCTGCTCGGGACTTTTACGCCAGATCGGGCTTATTCGCTTTTGTTGCGACATACCGTTGCGGCACAGCTCCTGATTCTCACAGGATTCCGGCGATTTTTCTTTTAAACCTCTACAAAATGTAGAACTTCTAGTAGTCTACCACCAACTATAAGCACTAGGTATAGTATTTTTTACAGTTGAAACTTGATAAAATACCATTAATGCTATTACGACATAATCCTGAAATAGAGGTTCTGGAACACTTGCATGATAATGCGGCCAAGCACGCAGACGCTTCTGGCGGCTTATTCTATGTAGATCCATTTAACCCCAAGAATTTAGAAGACTACATGTGGCTAGCACCATCAGTGAGAAGCCATGAAAATATGGCAGCAACAGGAAATCGAATTCCAGCTGATCAATTAGCGAATATTGCACCAGTTGTAGACCGCAGGATATCTAATTTGGTTTCGCCTGAATATTTAGTTACAGATCCAGAGCATAAAATTGCACTTTCTTTAGCTGGTGAGTTTTTGTCGAACGGCTATAATGTGGCTCTGGGGCAAAGCCACAACGAGCCTACAGATATTGCACTCGACCTCGGAGTTAAATCAATATGGCTAGAGAGAGAAGGCGTTAAACATTCAACTGCGATTATTTTAAGTAAAGGTTTTGATTTCTTAAAAATCAATACTAGCAATTTTACAATTGACCCAGGAATAGTGCGGACATTCTTAGAGGGCTTAGGAATGACTGTAGATCAAAACGGATTATTACCGTTGAGATCTTTTTTGGGAATATTAGCCGACAAATCATACTTCGTCATTCCTGACTCTGCCTCTTTCTCAGAAATTAGAAAAAAACAAACTGAAAAAATTAGGAAATTTAATGCAGCAGCTATTCAACTTATCCAACACGATTTGCGTGGTGAAGAGAATGACGATTCCTCGGCAGGAACCCTACTGTCTCTTGCCCTAACCGGAACAACTGCAAAACCGATTGATATTTCTGCACTTAAAGCAGCTGAGGAACAGCTGTCTGGCGCTTACCAGCTTGACCCGCCTATTGAAACAATCCCTGATACTGTAGATGATATATATGCAATTGGAGGCATTAATCCCAGAGTAGTTGAATATTTACAATACTGTTTTACTTTCGCTAGTGGAATAGTATTAGAGGAGGATCCGGCTGACACAAGACAGGATATAAGGCCAGAGTTCATAATTGCAAAAAATACTGGCGACGAGCGGCGATTGGGACACCAACTAATCAAAAGTCTTAGCAAACTTAAACCGGAGGTAACGTTTGTTCAAGACCTCAAACACAATTTACCTAGCCAAGCAACAAGCAGCTCATAATACATAGTCAGCTCCGGCTTCGCCAGTAATTCACTATTCAAGCCCTAAATTTACTTCAACTCATATTTTACGGTAACAGATTGCCTATAGTCGTTTTGCCCCGGAAGAACCGGCAAGCTTGCTGACTCGGCAGTTGCATCAAGTCCGACTGCAAATGGAACTGGATTAAAAATTGAATCCTGACCCTGTTGAATTTCAATTACCTTTCCTAGTTTAGCATTGAATAACTCAGCTTGCTTCTCTGCCTTTTTAAGAGCTTCTTGAGATGCCTCTTCGACTGCCTGCTCATCAAGTCTCTTTTTCTGATCTTCGCTAAACACAGCCTGCGGTGATAATTGACCCTTTGCGTCTGTAGATAATATATAGTCCTGAACTTCCTGGGAAAGTTCATTGTCGCTCACTGTAACCGTTAGATTGACTCTAAGCACCCCATCTTCTCCAGATTCGAAATACCAGTTATCGTACGAACTTGCATCAAGCTTAATGTCTGATTCATCAACTCCTAGATCTTTAAGAGCCGATACTGATTGGTTCGCCATTTCAGTTAATTCGGTCTTCAAAGTTTCTTCATCATCACCTTTCTTTTCAAAATAGAAGCTGAATCTAAACTCTTCAGGTGTAGCCTCAATAGTCGTGTCTCCAGTCACAGTAATAGTGCGAGCTTCCTTAATATTGCTATCAGACCACGGTGCTGACCATACTAGGAGACCTGTAATTATAACTAGTAACGCTAACTGGAGAACGCTTACAAAGTTCTTGTCGATTCTCATTTTCATATACCCTCCTGTAAGACATACATGCCTACTTGTTTGCTATTCTACAGGAGGAATAAGATGACCGCCAGAGCTAAGAGAAATCTATAATACGCAAAGTACTTTAATCCATATTTTTCAATTACTCCAAATAGTATGCGAATAGCAACTA
>CAYGOR010000004.1:0-13302 GCA_964351635.1 uncultured Candidatus Saccharibacteria bacterium | reverse complement strand
AAGTACTTTAATCCATATTTTTCAATTACTCCAAATAGTATGCGAATAGCAACTACCCCACTCAAAAAACTTGCCGCGACACCAGCAAAAAGAACTCCTGTTCCAACACCTAGGTCGCCGTCATTCGATAACACAACTCCTACCGCCGACCCGGCAATAATGGGCACTGCAAGTAGAAATGAGAATCTAGCTGCCTGACGACGTGAATAACCAGCAAAAAGCCCAGCAGTTATAGTAATTCCAGATCTTGAAACGCCTGGTATTAGGGCGATTGCCTGGGCGAATCCAATAGACAGAGTGTTGCGCCGCGTATATTTCTTTTCTTTTAAGTTGGGCATCTGGTCCGCAACCAGCATTATTGCACCGACAATGCTTAAGGATGCAGCAACTACAAGAGGCGACCGCAGCCATTCATCAATGCTACTGCCTAGTAACAGTCCTGCTACCGCGGCAGGTAATGTAGCTATGATGATGAACCTTGCTAGCTGTCCATCTGAAGATTGACTAAAAACATTTTTGGCTAGTCGCAGTAAGTCACTCCAGAAGTAAACAATCAGGGCGAGTAAAGTCCCGACGTGCAGCATGACATCAAACATTAAGTTGCTGCCTGTCTGCAAAGCCTCTCCAGCGAGCAATAAGTGACCGGAACTAGAAACGGGTATAAACTCAGTTAAACCTTGCACTAGACCCAATATAATTGCTTCGAGGATGCTCATTGCAACTAAGTATAGCCTCTATCGGGTTAGAAACTCAACGGCGCGCTTTGAGCCCTCAGGATGGGTGTGCCAAAAGTTAAAAATTCTCCAGTCTGGCCATTGATGTTCGAGCTTTGGATATGTCTTGATGGAAAGGCCTGAACCAATTGCTTCCTGCCAAATTTCTGTAGTCTCTTGAAAGCTAAGCCAAGGGAAGTCTGGTTCGTCATTGGTGGCACCTCCCGAAAATTTAACTGTCATATCCATTTCTCCGTGCATCAGCAATAGTCGAGCAGAACTGGTTTCTGGCGATAATATTTTGCCGCCAGTTACCCCGGCACTCGATCCACTAACAACAGCCCCCGCAAAAAGCCTTGGATTTTCAGCAATAAGTCGTTGCACCATCATGCCACCGTTAGAAAACCCAACCAAGTAAACTGGTGTGTCTTCGCCGTATTCGGCTTTAAAGTTTTCTGCAATTTTACTTATGAAAGCAGTGTCATCAGACTTCTGCATCCATCCACTCCCGCAGCAATAGCCAGCGTTCCAACCACTGCGTTGGTCGTCATTTGGCTCCACTGCTTTAGGGTAAATGACAATGTCTTGCGCATCTATAGCGTTATGAAGACCTGTGTAATAACCAAATTTCTGAGGACTGTCCCCAAACCCATGAAACCCAATATAAAGCGCGCTTGGAGGCTTCCTATTATCTGGAGCGTTCACATAGAACTCTCTATTATCCTCCCCAACACTAATTGTTACTGGCGTCGAAAAGAATAGTTTACGGTCTCGCCGTGTTAGGCCGAACTGCCAAAAAAGTAAAAGCGCCATAAACAGTAATATCACCGCTATGATTATTATTGATTTCATTGAGCTGAGTATACGCTAACCTTTGTTTAATTCTTCGCTTAGCGTAGGAGCGTCTTCTATGGTTAGCTGATCCTCGTTGTGACGAAATACCCTACCGCGGCTTCCGCTGACAGTATAATTACCGCCTATCAGTGGCTCTACGAAATCAATAAATCGCTGGCTTTGTTCCTTGTCGACTCTCGTAACAGTGAATGTTTCTGACGAGTGAACGAGTGTCATAGTTTGAGTAACAATATCGGGGCTAAATACAATTGCAGCAACATCTGGGTACCCGAAGTGTACAACTTTGGAAGTAACGAAACGCTGATCTGCAAAGACTAAACGCTGGTTTGTTGCGGCCAAGACTCCATCGCTATCGTCATGAAAGCATCTCATGAGCCTTAAAACGATTTCTCCTTCTTCCAGAACGCTCCTCAATTTAACGACGTCTTCAGAGCTAAGCAAAAGTTTTAATTCATCCTCTTCATGAAAATCTTTGGGTATATTAAAATCAGAATCCACCAGCTATCTCTTCTTTCTGACCGAAGTAGCTTCTTCTGTTGGAGCTAAAATATCAATTAAATAAAACGCAAGCAGCCCAATTAGTGAGTAAACGACTAAAGCGAATAGCGTCGTAAACTCGATAACAAATCCATCTAGATTAGCTGGTGTAAATATTCCCCGAAATGGCGCGAGAATCTCTCCTGAGGTTTCATATATCCAATTAACAAAACCGTTGTCTGCATTAGCGCTAAATAACTTCAATATAAACCGAAGTCCTAACAGTGAACCGACAACTGCCAACATGAAGCTGACGATGCCTGATGCGATTCTTGCTATTGTGTACCTCATATAATCTTCTCCTTATTTATTACTTAGTTCTATCGCTGATTCCCCAAGCTTTCGCTTTTCTTCGACTTCGCGCTTAAGTTTCGCCTTTTCTCGTTTAAGCTTAGCCATGCGCTTGCGCATCAAATACTTCTCTTTAGATTCTTGAAGCATGCGTCTAACTCTCATTATTATTAACCTAGCAACGCGCTCTCTAGTTCTTTCTCTTGGTTCAGCTCTTTCACCTGTGCTGAGTTCTCTCTTGTCTAAATCATCAACATCAGGTTCCTGGCGTTCGACGTTGTATGGCTTTGGGAGTTTTTCAGGCATGAGTATAGTTTCACAGACTTAGTAAATGGTTTCTGTGAAATATATGACATAGCAGCTAAGTTGTCCTATTTGTCGTAGTAGCTCTACTCAGTTATCATGGAGCCATGAATAACAAACTCACCTACACCAGTGCACTAAAAAATAGCTTTTATTACGTCCAATCTGCTCCTTGGGCTTTAACGGGATTATTCTTGCTTGGCATGCTTCCGGCAGCAGCCGCTTTTATTTTACTGATGCTTGGACTAGGCCTGGACTATACCAGTACGAGTGAATTTACTTTGAACAGAGGCGAGTTTAACGGCACAGTGTTACTTTCAGCTTTTGTATTATTACTTGTTACTATCTACGTGACATTTCGTTCTATGGCAGGTGTGATTGCTTTGGTGTTACGAATGTCCGAAGGGGATGTAGAGTCTAAATTCTCATTAGGCTGGGAGCTAGGTGGAAAACATTTTAAAAGCTTTTTGTCTGTCAGCTTGCTCGGTGGGTTATTCGTGCTCCTTGGATCAATCTTATTTATAGTGCCTGGCATTATTTTGTCTTTGATGTTTTTCCTAGCACCAGTCATAATCATCAATGAAAAAATCGGCGCTATGGATGCATTAAAACGTAGTCGAGAACTAATGTCTGGCTATAAGGCCTGGTTGTTTGGCTTGTTTATTATCTATATGATTGTGTCAATCTTCACTAGCTTTATGCCTGTCCTAGGACAAGTTATAGATTTCATCCTAGGTCTTATTTCTTTGGTGCTTCCAGTTTATATGTACCTCAAGTTGAAGGACAAACCTGAAGAGGTTGCTAGCATCAACAAATCTGCCGACGCTAGCAACCCTACTGCATAAGACTTTGCTCCTTATCTACAGGTCGTTTATTCGTTGAACGCGATCATCGTTCTTCAAGATATCTTGGAAGACACGGTATCTTTCGCCCTCTAGACTCCATGATCCTCCAGGACTGTTCAGACTAGAGTCAAAGTAAGAATAGCCTATCAGATCTTTATTATTCTTAAATGACCAATCCCAGAATTCTTGAATTTTTCGGCCTGCTTCTGCGTTAGTACCTCGATTACCCCATTCACCGATGCAGTATGGCAATCCACGCTCTTCGATCCAATCGACGAAATCAAACCATCCTGTGTCTAAAAGTTCTGCTGATTCTGTATGTGCATAGTGATCAACGCAGTATGCGTCCCAGATACCTTCAACCCACCAGTCGTTAGGGTTTCTTTTTGATGCTGGGTTCCAAGTGTATGTCATTACCGTAGGCATGAACGCAATATTCTTCGTGCCGACAGCATTTATTCTCCTGCGCACTTGCTTTTGCATATCACGCCATGCCGCTGGACCACCTGGATCATCTGGACTATTACCAAACGTGCCACCACCCTCTGGCTCATGATGTACTGTTAGCCACACTGGCTTTCCGTATGAGTCAAGTTCACGCAGCATTGCATCTAATTCTTTGTCATATTGACCATTAGCTACAGCGTTCCATCCAGGAGTTTTAATCGATATATAAGGGAGTCTGTTATTAGCATGATCGTCCTGAACGCGTCTGTAAAGTGAACTGGAGAGACTTGCCGCATGAGACCACTGGTAGAATGTTCTGCGCACTGATAGAGATTTTCCGGTTGGATCTTCATGTCGAGCTGGGTCACCGTTTCCTTCTATCCCTGCACCCCAGTATGATTTATGATTTACTAGCGGATTTGGATCCCCTGGGAATCGTTGCTCTCCAGTTTCAATCGGATCTTCTTCGTTATCGATAACTATTGTTCCAGAAGCCTGCGCAATATTTCCAGAAGCATCGTAGGCTTTAACTGTGATCGTAGCTGTACCATCATCGAAGTTACGGCTGTCCCATCTTGTATACCAAGGCATTTCATTATCACTTTTTATAAGAGTATCATTTACGAATATTTCGACTTGTGTAACTCCGATGTTGTCCTGCGCTTCAACACTAACCTCCGATGTGCCGCTGACTCTCTCTTCCTTCAAAGGGTTCACGATAATTGCAGAAGGCTTTGTAGTATCACCCTCAGGGGTTTCTTCGCCCTTTGGCTCTACTTCAGGATAGTTTATCTTTACTGAATAACCTTTCCTGCTCTTGAAAGACTTATCGCTGGTTAAACTTAGTGTATAAGTATCGGCAAAAACATTCGTTTTTAACGTAACGTCTTTTTTGCCACGACTGTTTAGCCGACCAATCGTGAGGCCTGAACTGTCTTTAATCGACAACTTTACATCTGAAGTATTATTCGAAAAACTGACCTGCATAATGCCTTCACCTGTCGTCAACGAGTACTCTGCCGACGGATTGGATGAGTCCAGAGATCCGTAGTAATTTATGTACTGCTGAGCCGCAAATGTCTGATAAAGAAACACACTCCCGATTACTGCAAAAACTACAGCGAATATAGCTAGATTCTTCCGAGAAAAACTTAAGAAAGATTTTTGTAGTGATATTTTCTTTGATTTAGTGCGAGCCATTGAAGTTCTCCTTGTTTTCTTTCGGGTTGTAGATCGTTTTTTTGACATATTTACTCTATGGCTAGTGTTGAGCCAACCTGCTAATTTGCTACCTTGATAGTTACTCTGTCCGTGTTGAGATTACCCGCAGTATCTATTGCCTCAACAATCAATGTGTGTGTACCATTACTAATTTTACGAGTATCAAATCGACTTCCCCAGCCGTAATTTCCTTCTGCTGTTCCTTGCCTAATTACGCCCTTTAAACTGTCATAATAAATATTGACGTTACTGAGCGCCACATCGTCTGATGCATTAACTTCAATTGTGATTGTGCCATTTACCTCTTGGTTAGTGCTAAGGCTAGTTATTTCTACATTAGGTGCCGCTCCGTCACCATCCGAATTGTTGACAATGAACGTTACTTCATCTGTAGCCGTGTTACCGCTCTTGTCTTTTGCGACAACTGTGATTGCTTGTTCCCCATCCTCCAGTGTGGTTGTGTCGAAACGACTACCCCAGCCATAAACCGAATCTGCTGTTTCTGCGCTTCTTATTTCCTGGTTGCCACTGTGATATATAACTACTGACTCAAGAGCAACATCGTCGCTTGCATCAACGCCAATAACTATTGTTCCGCCTACAGTCTGGCCCTCTCCTAGGCTGGTAATTTTTACCTCCGGATTAGTTTCATCGCCTCCTTCAATGTTGTCGACTATCACCTCTCTGCTCGCTGTACTGACGTTCCCTGCAGCATCATATGCAGCGGCGGTAATTGTATACTTGCCATCACTGATCGTTCGTGTATCAAAACGGCTGCCCCAGCCATACTTACCTGTCTTTGTGTTATCTCGAATAACCTTTTGGTCACCGTAAGTTATTCTTACTCTGGTTACATCTACGTTATCAGTTGCGTTAACTCCGACTGTTATAGTCCCTTTAACAACTTCACCACTGGTAGGAGAGGTGATGTTAACGCTAGGAGCTGCCCCATCATCAACCTCTGTGCTTGGTTCTGGCTGGGAACTATCTCCGTATTCTGCTGGGTCTGCAGTATATAGACGCTTAGTCTCAGACACGTAAACAGTTGCTAATGAGTCTTTTCTGAATGAACCGCCCTCAACTGCAGCCGTTTTGTCGCTACATTTACAATCAAACCGTGCTTGATATGCAGGTTTTTTACTGATTAGATCTTTAACTAAATCATCGCCCTTAAGTGAACTACTACTTGCTTGATATATAGAGGTCTGATTATGGGAAGCTACCATCAAACGAGTGCGATCACCCGATAAGCTACTGGCAGAAATGTTACTAGCGCCGCCACTTAAGGTACCTAGGCGCTTGAGTGTTGCTTTGCCGGTATTTCCTTTTGGTAAATCAACTCTATACAGAGGGGAGTTTTTAGTTTTCGCAAAAATATACATTTTGCCGTCTAACCAGAACATAGCCTCAGAGTTCCATGTGTTACAACCATTTGCCGGATCTGGAAAAGAGAACGTATAACTTGCGTCAACGTCCAACTTTGAGCTTTTCGTAGGGTCCGGCTCTTTGACTCGATATAGCTTCTGACTACTGCGGCTGCAGTTATTCGCTCCAATGTCACCAATCCAGAGGTTATTGTCATCATCAAGAGCGATATCTTCCCAATTACTGTTTTTTACCCCGTTTATTTCAAAGAACGGGAATTTGTCGTCTCCACGTACAGGCTGGGTGTTACCATTTGCATCTACTTTCAATGCATAGATGGCTTCTCTTGGCTTTTCAGCGGTAGATGGTCCGCCGTCTCTCATCCACCAGAATACATTTGGGTGACTCTGGCTAGCAACCAGGCCAGATGCTTCACCTGCAGGCAAAATTCTATCTGAGTTGCTAATGGTGGTGGTTGCCGATATTTGAGACAAGACTACCAGGCCAATTGCCATAAAAACTGCTGCAAAACCCGCCAGACGTAAAAAGGAGAAGTTATTTCTACGAAATATAAGTTTATTATTTTTCTTTTTTACTTTTACTGCCATTTAGAATTTCTCACGATTCTGTCTTTTCAGCTCAAAAGGCATACCAAGACGTTAATGGTTATGGTTATGGTAGTACGATAATCCAAAACTAATATATATGCAACTGTAGTTAGCTATGTTCGCCTTTTATGATTCAGCTAAAACATTTTCGTAGATGAATCACTGCTTCTTGTCAACAGATATGACCACGCTACCCTTTTTCCGGCCTGTATCCACATAACGATTTGCTTCAACAATGTCATCCAGTTCGAAAGTCTTATCTATTGTTGCAGTTAACTCTCTGTTATCGAACATATTGGCTAACTCCTCAAGGTCTGAAGATGTCTCTTTGGCTACATCAAGACTATCTACAGTTGCAAACTTACCGTCTTCAGCAAGCAAATGTGATGTTGCTACCTTTGATGTTTTGCCAACCGCATCAAAGACTACATCGAACTCGCCTTTTATATTTTCGACGGGGGTTTCTTTATAGTTATAGACTGTTGACGCCCCTAGTTCTTTTGATAGCTCCTTTCCTTCAGGTCCACTCACGGCTGTAACTTCAGCGCCAAGATATTTCGCTATCTGGACAGCTGATGATCCGACAGCACCTGTTGAGCCGTATATTAGTACCTTTTTACCTTCATTTACCCCTGCTTTTCGCAAAAAATATAGAGCGGTGTTGCCGCCAAATGGCAGTGTACTAGCTTCCTCATAACTTGCACTTTTCGGTTTCAATGCAATTGCACGCTTATCAGGCAATGCGCAATATTCTGCGAAAGCCCCAAAACTAAATCCAGCCATTGCGTATACTTCGTCGCCAACTTTGAATCGAGTGACCTTTTCTCCGACCTCAACAACCTCACCCGCCAGTACACTTCCTGGAATTCGTTTGGGTTTTTTTAAACCGACTAGTAAACGTATTACAAACTTACTAATAAAGCCCTTTACCCCAGTACCAGCATCTAGTGCCCGTATGCGTACATCGCCAGAATTTAGTGATGCTGCACTAACCTTGATTAATATTTCATTATCCTTGATTTGTGGTTTTGCTACCTCCTGGACGCTTAGGACATCAGGCTCTCCGTAACCATTTGCTATTACCGCTCTCATTTATTATCTACCTTTCCTTGTTTAATAATTTATCTAACGATTCCAATATAAGATTTAATCCAAAATGAAAATCCTGCACCCCGTCATGTGTACCGTTAATAATGGACAGTGACATGTCGTGCATATGGGGATGTGTATCTTTGGGTATCATAGGCAGAAATTGTTTTGCCGCTGCCCGAAACTCTGATGGTTTCAATGGGAAATTCTGACTTTGCAAATTAAATCCATAGATGTAGCTATCGATAGTGTTCCAAGCGTAATCCGTTAATTTGTAAGAGAACCCCGCGCTAATCAAGTAACTAACAGTAGTGTCAACATATTTGAGCATATTAGGACCGACGTTGAGTCCTGTAACAAATTCATGAGCGGCCCAAGGATGAGCTATCAGGGTGGATCTCATTAGCTCTGCTCTTTTCAGCATCGCATCTTTCCAGTCTCTACACTCTTCAAGCGGATCTATAAGTGGAACTACCTCGTCAACCATTTCGGAAATCAAGTCAGCTTTATTTTTTAAATGATGGTACAAAGACATTGCTTCAACGTCTAAATTATCAGCCAGCTTTCGCATTGATAACTTCTGGATCCCACCACTGTCCGCCATAGCAATAGCTTCCTTAATGATTTTCTTCCTAGACAGTTTATGTGTGGTATTTTGCTTTGCATTCATAATATATTGTGTTAACCTTACACTGTAAGTCTATATGACTATACTAATAATTGCAAGCACAAAAGGAGCAAGCATGAAGGACAAACAACTATACAAAATCGCTGGTATAAGTTATATCGGTATATTTTTCTTAGCCATATTCGCTAACTTTTTTGTACTTGAAAGTATAAAAAATAATCCTTTAGACATGGTGATGAATAGCGCTCCCCTGGTCGGCATTGGAGCCTTGGCTTTCATGGCAGCAGCGGTGCTCGATATCGTAGTGGCATGGGTTTTGAAAGATTTATTCAAAAAGCACGCTTTGACGACAGTTAGTACGTATTTACGACTTACGCATGCAGTAATTATGGGTCTTGCAGTCTATGCACTTGTTTTAGCTCGAGGACTGAACGACGCCGATGCGATACAGACACAAATTTCAATATTTGATACGATGTGGCTTATTGGCCTATTCTTCTTTGGTGTGCATCTCATACTTTTGAGTAACATTCTCAAAAATGTAATTCCAAAATGGATGGGAGTGGCGCTTCTCATGGCTGGAGTGATGTACATGGTAGATACAACGGCACAGTTTACGCTATCCAACTACGACTCACACGCCGATACATTTTTAGTTCTCGTCATGGTACCAAGTATATTAGGCGAGATGGCTTTCTCAGTTTGGTTACTGATAAAGAGCGGGAAGTCTAAATACTTAGATATAGATAATAAGAAAAAGTAACATAGACATAGAGGAGTTATGAACAGGAAGAAGTTAATAAAAAATACCTAAAGGGAGCCAGTCATGGTGACGATTTACTTGTTGGTTCGATACTCTCGTTGTCGATAGGCAACAATGGTTTATTTGTCATCGGTATTGCTATCGGGGCAGCTTTAGAAGCATCAAGTAAATACATAGTTGAGTAATAAATAGCTATGCACGTTGGTTTCATTAGACTAACAAAAGCAAGAACAACAGGTCTATTCTATTTAGACTTAGAAGTAAATAAGATAAGGAGATAAACTATGAAAAAACCAGCTATAGTGAGTAAAAGTTCGGCTACACAAATAAAGGTTGTTAGAGAATTTGAAGGATCGGTAGATTCTGTTTGGGGGCCATTTACCGATGCTAGTATAGTTCGCCAGTGGATGCTCGGGCCTCCAGGCTGGACAATGCCAGTTTGCGAAATGGACTTTCACGTCGGAGGTAAATATAAGAATGTTTTTCAAAATGAAGCAGAGGGGATGCAGATAAACATTGTCGGCACTTTTCGTAAAATTGAGCAACATTCTAAAATTGTGCAAGATGAAAAGCATATAATAGGTAGTTCTGATGAAGGTGTAGCTAGTGAGACAACTGTAACATTGCTTTTTGAAGAGACAGGTCAAAATACTACTACAGTGACAACACTGATTGAATATGGATCTGAAAAAGAGCGCGATGAAGCCTTAGCGACTGGTATGAAAGCCGCAATGGAAATGGGTTACCAGCGCATAGACGAGCTTCTCGTTAAATGATGTCGAGTACTAATAACGTGCAAAGTAGAGAAATCATAGTGTAGAGCGCCCACCAACGCTCTGGCTTGCTACGAGACGCTGCGTTAGCAAGAATCCCAAGTCCAAAAAATATAACCATCGCCCATAGAACGACTCGTGAAAAACTATCTGGGTAGGTGGTTAGATCTGACGCATAAGCTAGGACTACACTGATAAAAAATAAATATACTAATACCGAAACAGCACTAATGATACGGAATTTTTTAGGTAACACGCCTTTATTCATGCCTCCATACGAGATGTGTCCGTACTGTGCACCAGTGGCTATTTTTGTCTGAAATACAACTTGCACTGCAAGTAATGCGCATAAAATCCAAGCTGATAGTTCCATTATATTAAGTTTAGCGATAGCATGAAACTTAGTAAATAGTTATCTAAAGCATTCTCAAGGAAAGAGCAGCTAGTAATCAGTAGGACTCATTTGCTTAGGCTCAATAAGTGTAGACAACGGTTAGCCTCACAGTTCAGCCGGATTGAGTTGGCTGGCTTACCAGCTTGCGTATAGTTACATATTGATCTAACAATTGTTTATTGTTTCGCTTTAATATTCCGTTTTTCATGCGGTATACAATTGCATCAGCATGGGCAGCAACTTTCTGACTGTGTGTCACAACTATGACAATTTTGCCATTCTCTGCCAACTTCTTGAAGATTTGCAGAATCTTTGCTTCGGTGTCTTCATCTAGGTTTCCGGTCGGTTCGTCGGCTACAATAATCGGCACATCCCCTGCCATGCTACGGGCCATTGCCACACGCTGTTGCTGTCCACCTGAAAGTTGTTGCACTAGGCTATCGGCCTGCTCGTTGGTGATGCCGACTTCTTCCAACAGGTCATAGGCATGCTGCTTTTCATTTTCAGTATAACCAGAGAAATCAAGGCCAACTTCGACATTTTCCCTTGCTGTCATGTATTTTATGAGGTTAAACGACTGAAACACTATATTAGCGTAGTGCTGGCGAAATTTCTGCCCACCAATGCTACGAATATCTGAACCGTTATAGATCACTTCTCCAGGCTTGCGGATAATCGATAGCCATGAACGTTTGAGCATGTTTTTAAACATTGTATTCCTTAAAGTTATTTGTAATTACAACTTAGGCTAATAGCGGAAGCTGAGAATATGCTTAAAGGATTAGGACATTAGATAGTTAAAATTCTATGTCAGGCAATGAAGTCAATGCCATTACTCGAGCTCCTTATAAGGCGCTCCCCTTGGTTTTTTCTGAGATTTCCATAAACGAGTCACACTTATCACTATTGTCGATGCAAAAAGAATATTATAAACAATAGGAACGCCAGTTTCGGCTAACTCTTCAGAGTCCGCAGCAATTGAATTGTCGCCTGCAATGGTTATGGCCAACACTTCTGAGGGACTGCTTTCGGTACCCATCCTTGTTGCGGTAAAACTAATGTTATATTCTCCGGGTGTTAGTTCTGTTGAAGTGATTGAGAAAGAATTACATACACTCGAAATACCCGTATTGCTACTATCTATATAGAGTGTGACTATGTCGCCTAACTCACAATCTCCTGTGAATGTAGGAGTGGTATCCTCTGTTGTTGTGCCGCCTCCTTGTAGCGCAATATTGGTCGGTATAGTAGGAAAAACAGAATCTGGCTGGGCAAGGATTAGGTTATACGCACCGTCAATAAAAACTAAACTCTTGCTATCCCCCGCTAGATAAAAAGACTGCTGGTTATAATCATCGTTAATCATTTCAACTTTGCCTGAAGTTAAATCCTTTAGGTACAGCGTATATGGACCAAAAGGAGGAGAATAGCCATCGATAAAGTTACTAGCATTTGACACAAACAATACATACCGACCATTTTCATCAACCTGCATATTATCTATAGTCAGCTGTGAATGCTGGTTTCCGACTATATTATCTTCATTTTTTGATACAAGAGTTACTATGTTAGTTGATAGGTCTTTTAAGTAAACATCCATTAGCGAGTTAGTATCCTCACTGGTTACGGCCGACTGAGTCCTAAATAATACGTATTTACCGTTACTCGTCAGTGTGCCGGCATTGGAGGACTGTGCAAGTTGATTACTGGATTCATCTAAACTTACGCGAGTTGTGTTTGTGGTCGTTCTATCTCGAAGGAACACGTCTCCATCACCATTCGTATCTCCAGCTACAGCATCGGAAGCAAACGAAGTAAAGACAACGTAACGTCCATCTGCTGATATTGACTTGTTTCTTATCTGTGATGATCCTCCTGTAAGCTGCTGCTCTGACGAGTTGACGCTAATTCTTTCAGTTGTTGTAGCAACACGATCTCTTATGAAAACATCCCTGTTACCGTTCGTATCTCCTGCGACCGCGTCCGTAGCAATTGAATCAAATACAACAAACTGCCCATCATCACTAACACTAGGGTTGTAGGCAGAGGCATCTAGTTCACTTTCTGCAGAATCCACTGAGAGTCTCTCTGTTAATCCTCCAGAACGATCACGGATAAAGATGTCAAAGAAACCATTAGTATCGCCAGCCACTAAGTCGGAAACATTGCTCGTAAATACTACGTAGTTTCCATCACTGGACATATCAATATGATCGTAACTGCTGTTGCCATCAGTTGATTCGTTCTCTGAAGAATCAACACTCACTCTTTCGTAGGTATTAGTATCGACTTCGTATACATACACATCATTCTTGCCATTAGTGTCACCAACCTCAAGTGCAACATCTGTTATAAGCGCTACTGTTGACCCATCAGTAGAGTAAGATACGTCCGTATTTGTTCCGTAATTTGTAGCGAGTGTTGTTTGTGAAGCTAGCGCCCTTAACTCTGTAGGCAGGGAAATAATCAA
>CAYGOR010000003.1:30098-32668 GCA_964351635.1 uncultured Candidatus Saccharibacteria bacterium | reverse complement strand
TAAGTAGAAGTTTCGGGCCGGCAGAATGACGGTCGATTCCCCTTGAGATCACCAAATAAACAACCCATCTGCAAGGATGGGTTTTTTACTTGGCTGAAAATAAAACAAGCCAAAAGTTTGGCTTATGTGGAGAATCGAACGGTCGGAGCGTTGTTTGAGTTTTGAGCAAAGCGAAAAAGCGAGAACCGTGAGACGGGCTCGAAGAAATTCCTCGTCAGAGAAATTATCAGTGAGTCGAAATTCCCCTTGATAGCCAATAACATGATTGCGCTTGGATTGATTATTAACTATCAATGCACGCGTCTTATGCCACCACCAGTCATGCACCAATTAAATTACCGGCCATCTTTAAGCAACTTATGCGCGCTGAATCTTAGCAGACGACGGCGGCTAAAACCTCTTAATTGTGGCTGCCAAACGGGCGATATACACACCTGATTCTTGAATCGAAGCCAGTCACTGTTGCCAAACTGTTGGACTTCATGAACATACTGCATAGTATTAACCTTATATTAGGCGTATCGCTTCAAGATATTATGTACTTGGTGTTGCGCTGATTTATCACCTTGTTCTGCTGCTCTCTGGAAGCGCACAGCAAGACGCAAATCAGTTTTTTCTTGATCCAAACGTGAACGATAAGAGCGTTCAGTCGCACGAAGATTACGTATATCCTGCAACAGGCTGCGCACTTTCCTCTCACGTTTTAGGAAGCGCATCACATCAGTATCATTTGATAAAATTGATGAAATTCTTTCGCTTCGCATGCGACGGATCTCATTTTCCTTTCTCACGATATCTGCGTGTAGTGCCTGTAGTTTGCGCGGAAGGCTAATAATATCTTCTTTTAGCTTTTGGATTTTTGTTTGCAGGTTTTCGCGTTCCATTTGTTTCCCTCCCTTACTTTCATCTTTCTCTAGTCTGTAACTATCAACTATTTGCCATTGTTGGATAAACAAAGTCGCTACAGCCAACGCTGCATAGGCGACCACGATGACAAGAGCCCATATTAAGTCCGTCTCGATGGTAATAAATATCATTGAGAAGACAATCGCTGCAACCATTGCCGCCGTAGCAGCTGTAATTGATCGGCCTTCGATATAGCTAGTGAAATATCTTAACTTCATATAATTACCCTCCTGAATTGTTATACAAAACCACTAAAGCAAATAACACAAACCCTGCAGGCAATGCGACTATCATTTGCCTAGATATCAAAGTAATAGCTAGCGCTGCTATGAAAATGATTATTCCCAAGTGATAGTGGTGGTTTCTGCTTAAAATCCTCATTATTTTATCCTCCTTGAACTGTTAGGTGCTCCAGTTCATCATGGTTTGTTATATACTCGGCAACCTTTTCATTAGTCGGTATAATCCGACTGCGACGCTTTCTGCCACGCGGTAGTCCAGTCAATAATAGATAGCTTTGCCACTGATTGCTGTCGATTTCGAGCTCTAAATGTCTCAAATCAACAAGATCCGACTCATCTTTAACATCGTACAAACGATAAACACCTTCACTAAATACTGCTGTCGTAACATGCGGTAGCGATGGCAATGATAGTACGTCACCGATAGATGGGATATTTAGCCAAATGTACTGCTTATCATCTAGATGTAGTAGCTTTACTCCACTTTTAGTCTCCCCAAGCTGGTACTTACCCTGCTTCTTTAGGCGAATCATAGTCCTTTCCTCCTTCCGCATGTTCAATGCATCTTTGCTCGATATACTTCTGGAATCGTCGGGCAGCACGACCGTATAAGGTAGTGACTTTAAAATCTCCAAGTCGTGTCTGCAATGTAATCGTGTGCACTGGTCCCATACTTCTAATATCTAAGCCGGCTACAACGTAGTACGTGATATCTTCTGCTTCTTTAAATAGAGGCTTGTAATCCAATACTACTACGCGCCTGTCGGTTGCGACTATCATAATATGACCATGGTCGCTACGACCCGCAATTGCACCACCAATTTTCTCTTCATCATGAAGGATTAACGGTAAATACTGCGCCTCACCTCTTAGAATCTCAATCCAATTCAGACCTACCTCGCGCAAGCGCTTAAAAACATACCGCCTTTTCGCCTGCATTCGTTGCTTATTTGCAGTCTGTTGCATTCGTCTTTTATAGTCTACTGTGCTTGCTTTCATATCTACATCCTCCTCGCACGCTCAGTTAAACATAATGCAAAATAACTGTCGTTGATCGTAATCACACGCATTATCTATAGCTTGCGCTGAGAACAATTAGAATTTGAAAATTAGCATGAGAACATATCACGATTTGACGAAGCTAGAGTAGATTGACAATGGGCTTTTCTAAGCAGTACAGCGTTCCAGCTCCGCCGTTAGCCTCTCGATGTCGTAAACTATGATAGAGTTTTGCTTTACATCAACCAGTTTCGCTAGTTTCAATTTATTGAATTCGCGACTTACCGTTTCTCGAGCTAACCCACACAACTGTCCAAGCTCATACTCTTTCAGTGGCAATGATATATTGTGAGACTCTTCTGATAAGCGTTGAGATTGTACGATTAACTCATGTAGCACGCGAACATACGCAGACTCGCTCAT
>CAYGOR010000003.1:0-29998 GCA_964351635.1 uncultured Candidatus Saccharibacteria bacterium | reverse complement strand
GGTGAGTGGGTTTGCAAGCTTCAGCCACAATTCTCGAAGCAATTTTGCATCATCTAATGCATGATGTTTACGGTATTCAGTGAGATTAATGCCAATTTTCTTGTATGCATTCTTGGCCCCCGGCTGATCAGGCGCGTATTTCACTGGGTTCTTGCCAAGTGCAAAAAGTATGCTGGTCATATCAATCGTCATCCACCGAAATGGCAGATTACCGACTCCAAACAGTTTGGTTAAGTAAATAAGGTCATAGTTATCGACATAGGCAACAGCGTAGGGATTTGTACCTTCAAGGAACTCAATAATAGCAGTCTTGGCTTTGTCTGGTGTTAGCTTTACGTCTGTGAGATTAGGCTCTACATTTTGCTTCACCCATTCGCTGCTTTCACCCGTATGTTCTAGTTCAAGATACAGTTGGCTTCCATCGAGTTTCACGACACCGACAGATAGAAGCTCTCCGATATCAGGGTCTAAACTGCTAAATTCCGTGTCGACAAATATAAGATTTTCACTCTCATGGGGATTTAAAACCATAGAACGAGTATACCTTAGTTATTTCTAAGGCATCAGCAGCGCTAAGCCACATTATTTTTTAGGGCGCGTTCAATCAGCGGTTCGGCAGAACGAGTGCGCACAGACACGTACGTTCAAAAACGCGAACGTGAATATTTATTTTTATATGTATTTTGGCTCATCGATAAACGAGCGGTCAGTCTTTATTTTTCGCTTTTTTTGTTTTCGACTCGCCAAGCTAATCATATCACAAGTCATAAAAATACAAACTCCCCTGCTCTGGTTTAGTAGAGCAGGGGGGCGAACGGGCTATTTTTGTATTATTTTGTGCTTAGTCAGTCAGTAAAGCTATCGGTTATTTTCGCTTGCGAGCAACTAGGTTGTGGCCTACTGCTCCAGCTGCTGTAAGAGCTGTGAATGCACCTGCTATTGAGCCTGCACCTGTGCTTGGAAGTTTTTTCTTCTTCTTTACACCTTTAACTTCTTTACAGTCTGGGCTATCTTTTGGTAGGTGACCCTTACCATCGATCGGACACTTCTCAACTTCTTCATCGAATTCAATAGTTTTTATGCAATCACCGCTAGCATCTACAGTTACAACTTCGCCGTTTACGTTGAATCGTACATCAACTGTTACAGTGTATGTGCCTTCTTCACTATATGTATGTTCAACCTCTGACTTATCAGTCAACGTGACTTCAGTGTCATCACCGAAATCATATGTATAGTCCCTAATACTTGCACCATTATCTGCAGTAGTAGCAACATTAAACTTGTATGTGTGCTCGTCAAGAGCACTTACTGTAAGGGCGTCACAAGCGAACACTGGTTCTTCTTGTTCTTCATCAACACTGATTTTCGCAGTACAGTTAGAGTTGGTTTCGTATACTTTACTCCCGTTTACATCGAATTCCACGATTAGAACTGCAGTGTACTCTCCTGTAGCGTATGTATGCTCAACTGTGTTATCCGAAGTAATTAGCATGTCGCTACCGTCTCCGAAGTCGTATCCGTATAGTGAGATAGATGCTCCGTTTGATGCACTAGCATCAGCGTCAAATCTATATGTATTTTCGCTTACTTTAGTTGCTGTGAGCATCTCACAAGCATAGACAGGCTCTTTAACATCTTTAACCTTTACTGTAACTACACACTTCTCGCTCGTTTTACTTCCATATTCATTGAAATTAACTGTTGCTCGAACTGTATATGTTCCAGGATTGCTAGCTATAAACGTATATGTACCGTCATCGCTATCGCCACCTTTTGAATCGTTTAGTACAAAGCTGTAGTTGTCAATTTCGTCCTCATCATTGTCATCAGCGTCTGCAGTTGTTGTTCCTTTAGCAGTAACTGTAACCTCGTCTCCGACCTTAACAACGCTTGCAGAGGCAACAGCGTATTCACATACTGCTGTAACTTCAGGTTCTTCTTCACATTCGTTATTTATATTTACTTCAGCGGTACTGTAGTAAGGACTAGTTTCATCAGGGTTAACAAATGCTACATTTCTTATCTGGTACACACCACACTTATCGTATACGTTCTTCTTAATGAGTGCTGTAAACCATACGTAGCCGTTAGCACCAGGCGCGTAGTCTCCTACATTTACGCCACCGCTAAATATCGCGTTATCGTTAGTTATAGCAACTCCGCTTGGATACTTTCCGTTCCGTAGCATAGCAGTGTTATCTACATATTCATGGTAAAGAGGAAGGTTATCTGCCGCAACTATATTATTTAAAACGCTATTACCGACGTTCTTAAATGATATTAGGTATTCTACCTTCTGCCCAGGCTTAACATTCATCTTGCGAACCCAATCATCTGAATCGCCACCAGCCGCTCTTACGAACTTGTTCACCTGTACTACGTCAATCTTAGAGCGCAACTGAATAGTTACTGACTCATGAAAAGCGTTACAACCCTTCAGTGGTCCACCTCGGTATGAGTCTAGATTAACGCCGGTAGTAACAACATCGTCAGATATTGAGACTACTGCGAAACAGCTTTCATCTGGATACTCATACCCAGTGATACACTCCGCTTTTCCGTCTGCTGCACCTTTATTGTATTTGAATTTAGCTGTACCAGGCACATACTCTACACGGGCACGTTCTTGGGTGAGTTTTACCGTAGCTGTATCAGAAATTGTATTACCATTATCTGACTTCGACACGCCTCGTATAGTTTGAGTCTTACCCTCTTCTGTAGGTACATCGAAACGAACTACAGTGTTTTTAGCCTCGGCTGTATCGGGTGCCTTCAAGTTATGGTGCCATAACTGCACTTGCGCGATCTCATCTAGTTCTATAGAAACTGAGTTAGCATATGCTGTATCCTTTTGGGTTGCGTTACGAACCGTAACGTCACCTTCCATATCCACAGGATCTGCTGCAGTTGCGAAGTTTGTCATTACTGGAGCTATCGTAGCCGCCAGGAAAAGTAAACTAAGTGCGATTTTTGTCGACTTTGAAAAGCTTGCTTTAAATGTGTTGATCATATTGTTCATAATTTATCTCCCTTTAAGGTTATAACCTACGGTGCTCCTACTTCACCTTCAATTGGTGTATCGTCATCGGCCTCTTCATCAGGTTCTCCGTCGCCATCAGTGTCTACTTCTGCATCCTCAGCATCACCAGAGCCTACAACACCCCCGTTTGAACCGCCCTGATCTGCATCAGGGTCAAAGTTTGGATCGTCTTCTGAATTAGCTCCAGGTGTTGAACCAGTTTGACCAGTTGCACCACCGAGATTCGATGAGTCTTCTTCAGTTGTGCTAGCTCCGTCATTCGTGTTGTCTACGTCAAGCGGATCTCCACCGGCTTCAATTGCTGCATCATTATCTGCTTGATTATCAACGACTCCATTAGCTTCATCTGCATCAAATCCTGGAGTTGGTCCCGCTATATCACTGTTATCAAGCTGATCTACTACGCTTGGGCGTTTACCTGGTTCGTGATCAGGATTTGTTGTGGGTGGCTCCTCAGGTGTTGGAGGGGTGCTTGGTGGTGTTGAAACACATTCGTCCGCTGTCTCACCAACTCTCTGATCATCAAGGTTTATTAGCATTGATGTAAAACAAGCTCCGTCTTTAGCTGTCAATTTTAGTACGATAAATCGTCCTTCATACTGACGTGGATTTTCTTCAAATTCACCAATACTTCCTGCTTGCAAGTTGCCAGCTGCCAAATGATAGTTGAAAGTTGTTGTAACACCCTCCTTAATACCAAGATTTGAAAAACGCTCTAGTAACAAGCCTAGCTTTTCTGCTAGATCTCTGTGGGTTTGTACTGCCTCAATAATTTCTTCGTCTGAAGAATTTCTGTTTACGTATCCTGGGACAAGTTTTAGTGCTTGATCATTAATTTCCGTAAATTCAGCAGGCTCTTCCTCAAGCCATGGGTTCATATCAATTACGGGTTCTCCGTCTATAACACCTTTTTCACCGACTTCATTTCGGAAATAATGAGCGACCATCTTTGCAACTTCTGGAGACTCACAAATAGTGTTTTGGAATTCAGTCAAAGCTGTTCGCGCTTCTTCGTCATTCTCAATTGGATTAGCTATTGAGTCACTCCAAAGTCTGAAATCTTGTTGTGAAGCATCTTGTGTATCAGTAAGATTACTGACTAGAGGTAACGAAGTAACTAGTCTTGGAACTACGATTTCACCATCAATTTCATCTACTTCAGCTACACGTGTAGTGCCGTCTGCGACACCAATGCAGTCTATTCCTGATCCATCCTTCACCGTTAATAGGTCTCGTAGCTCACTGCTATATATAGAGTCGTCAGAAGAACCGTCATCAGATGACTCTCCTGCTGAGGCTGAATCATCATCTTCACTACCCGTACCAGATGGAGCGTCAGTGCTATCTAAGCTATCACTCAAATCACTTAACTGTGATGCAAAAGACTCTTCCAGGTCTCTAATTGCATCGCTATCATCCCCGCAACCAGCGGTTGCTAAAAGTCCAGCAGTTATTATTAAAGCAGTTCCTGTTTTTCGATTAAGTAAATTGCTAAATCTTCCAGGCTTCTGTTCCATTAAGTTTGTTTGTAATCTTAGTTCACTCATAATTATCGTTTTCTCCTTATGAATCCCACCTCTTATTTATGAGATTATCAGTTTCCATATTACCACAAGCTGTGTTATTTGTCAACACTATTATATACATGTCCTGCTTGTGCTTAGCTATTCTGTTAATAATTATGAGGTTTAGGTAGGATTTACTAGCTAATTAACTGCAGAGCTTGGAGAAATAATCACGATAAAGGTTTATATAATCAATTATCCATCAGATTTCACAGTTTTCTTTGGGAAGGTGAAGCCGAAGGTGCTTCCCTTGCCCTCTTTACTGTTAAAAATAATTGAACCCCCAGAAGTGGCGATAATTTTCTTGGCCATAAACAGACCAATTCCTGTTCCGTCAGGTCTAGCTTTTCTAGCATTCTCAGCGCGGTAGAATTTAGTGAATAGCTTGTGTTGCTCGTTCTTCGGCACCCCAATCCCGCTATCTGTTACGGTGAACTCCACACTTCTAGGCTTATCCTTAAGGTTAACTGTTATTTTCCCATCCTGCGGCGTGTAGTACAGCGCATTATCGATAAAGTTCATTACGACTTGCCGTATTTTCATGTCATCAAGCTCTAAAATAGGGAACTTTTTCGGTTTCTTGAATGTCATGGTTATGTTTTTTGCAAAAGCGCCCTCTTCAAGTTGCTTCAGCTCAGACTCGACTAGCTCCGCTAGATCTACAGGTTTAGTCTCAATTAAGAACTTACCTGTGCGCAAACGAGATATATTTAGCAAATCAGATATCAAATAAACCATCCTCTGCGAGCTGAAGTATGCTTGACCGAGCATTTTCTTCTGAGTCGGAGTGATTTCACCAGCATCACCCTCTAACACCATTGAGATATAGCCCTTAATCGATGTTAGTGGCGTACGCAGCTGATGCGAAGCCATTGAAACGAATTCGTCCTTGGCGATATCTAGTGCTTTGAGTTTTTCATTATTTTCTTTAAGCTCTTTAGTCGCATTGTCGATTTTCTTCTGCAGAGTAACGTTAAAGTTCTCGATTTCTTCAAAGCGCAAGGAGTTCTCAACTGCAATAACCAGCTCATTCAAAATCGTTTCCAAAACGCGTAAATCTTGGGTTGAGTAAACTTCGCCGCTGAGCTTAGGCCCAAGTATCATATAGCCGACGCCTGCAACTTTATATTCTACTGAAGTGACTAAACGGCCTAACACTTGTATATCGTTCTTACGCAGTACATCGGCCAGTATTTTTTCTTCACTTGAAGATGTGCTATCTTCCAGCGTATATATCTTTGTGTTTAACAGTGGTAAGTGCTGTCGAATTGACTCAAGATCACCACTCGATAATTTTCTGTCGGTGGCTACAAGGCGACTAGGCGTGTAGGAAGTCTCTCTAATGTAAAAGCCTATAAACGAGGACTTGAGACTGTACTGAATAATCTTTGCGGAGCTCTCCAATAAGTTATCAAGCTCGACACTATTAACAAGTGTGCTGTTCAAATCATCCATTAGAGTCTGGGCATCATATGCATCTCGGTAAAATAATTTATTGGTGACTCGGTTGAAAAAACGCCGCGCTGGTTCGTAAAACAGACCGGATATTACAGCTATCGATGCAAATGCTACACGTTGCAGTGTAGAAAGGTTTTCCGCGACTACATCAACGCTGCTTAATACGTAAACAATCAATGTGTAGAGCGAGATTATGCTCCCAAGCGACAGTAGATATGCAAAGCCTCTTGCTGCCGTAGCTCTAAGATTGAATAGTTTGTGCTTAGCAATCGAATATCCCACGAAGCCTACGAAGAACACGGATGAAATCGGCCCTACCCAGATATATTCGTAGACGCTAAACCAAGGAAGAATCAGATTAAATATGAGTCCAACTACCCCTGCAATAGTGACCCCAAGTGCTATGTACTGCAGTTGTGATTTACGCTGCCCGACGGCAGTCCTTGATTCCCTTGTTAGAAGGAGTAACGCCCGAGAAAATAACGCGATAAATACAATGCTGTAAATCGTCTGTCCGACAACGTTAAAAGATGCGACCTTATCACCATCACTGTCGATTACGAACTCTTTTACTATTGAATGTGGGTAGATTAATAGAGCTATGACAGCCAGCGCGTAAATAACAGCGTAATGGATGTAGTGTTTGCGCAGCTTTGTCTCCTCA
This sequence comes from uncultured Candidatus Saccharibacteria bacterium, assembly GCA_964351635.1. GTDB lineage: Bacteria > Patescibacteriota > Saccharimonadia > Saccharimonadales > SZUA-47 > JAUHWW01. Next base: position 23,268 of record CAYGOR010000003.1, on the reverse strand, counting down.
ATTGTTGCATAAGCAAAAACAGGCAGACACACACCTATGCCTAGAGCTGCGAGATAGTAAATATTGGCATACACGAGCGAGATATCTATGTTGTTGTTCGCCATGAAAGCAGCAATACCCCAGCACCAAATCGCAACTGACATTGTTAGGAGCAAGAAAAATAAGTTTGAGCTATTTCGTCTATCACGCAAAAACACGACCACCCCGAGTATAAAGTTCGCAAGTCCGGCGATAATAAGTCCACCCTCTACCATAGTTGCTATGCTTTGCTCACTCGGCTTTAAACCTTCTTAATAGAAATTACGTTGTAGACACCATCCTTCGACTGATAGATGTCTACATTTTCTAAGTCAATTCCGGATTTTTTTATCATAGCTGCAACATCTTTGACTTTTCTCGGTATGACACCAGGCCAGCCAACTCCTCTTTTGTGAAGGTTTAGCTGCGGATGATCGTCACGCATATTACATGCAATAATCTGGCCACCACTTTTAAGAAGCCCGTAGGATATGTTTAGTAAATCCTTCGACTGATTGTCGTCTAGATATTCGAATATTCCCATCAGATCAACAATATCCGCTTGGCCGCTTTTTATATGTTTTGCGATTAATTTCTTATCAAATATATCGCCCACGACATTGCTTGTCTGCTTTTTTGGAATGCCTTCTATTTTTGTAATCTCATCGGCTATGCCAATTGATTTTTTGTCTATATCAATGTTTAGGTATTTCACTTTTTGCGCCGGAATTTTTGACGCATGTATCATAAGCATCGAAGGCGCGGCGGTGCCACCAGCCAGGCTAACCCAGCGCAGTTCATTGGGTTTATTACTCTCGACGTACTCATGAGCCAGATTACCGCCAACTAAAGTTCTAGACCTGACACCAATAGGGTCGAGACCATGCCTAAAAAGCCGCCTCGTCATCGGGTCTATGCGTTTACCACTGACAAGCTTTTTCTGCTCTGGATGGTGTATCGGCTCGAGAGCCAGAGCGCCCGGCATAAATCCAGACCACTCTTTAAACGCCGGAATCATGTATAGAATCTTGCGTACGCGATTTTTTTCATGCTTGAAGTCGATATGACTGCGCTTTGCTAGAAATCTCTCGAGCTGGGCAGCGAATAGCTGTGAACCCAGTCGTTCTAATTTGTATCTCCGGTGATGGTATCCATCCTTCACATCCACTTCATGTAACCTGACGCCAGCTGACTTCCTACTAATCTGATTATTTACTGCGTGTTTAACGCCTTGTTTTGTTAGCATTTTTCTCGCGTGTGAGTCACTGCGAATATTATTTCGTGATCCCATAATTGAGTTTATGATAACACTTATGTCTCTTTGGTAGTAGTCTGCTCTACTGCTCTTGTGCCTCATTGAAAAATTTAAGCCACTCATCATAACGACGCAGCGCTTTAACTATAGTCAGGCTGTGCCTACGTGATCGAACTAGTTTTAGCTCATGCGAAACCCCTGCCTCATTTAACGAATCCAGCAGTATCTGAGTATTGCTAAAGCGTATTACCGGGTCCAGCTCGTTCGCATACACCAATAGTCTTTTTGATTTCAGCAGGTCAATTTTATATGTTGGCTCTAGATGCTCAAAGATATCATAAGCTTCTTTAACACTCATACTTGAATTTTCGAATTTAGAGCGCATCTTATTAAGGCTCGGGTGCTCCCAAACATGCTGGGCTGAGCTTCCATAGATGGTGACCAGCATTACAGATTTTATATCGCTAAGCACTTTTGCGGCATGCATACTTATTATCGACCCCACGCTAACTCCGATAATGCCGAAACTAATTCCTGGGGCTTTGTTGCGTGCAATCTTTTTGTCGATATCTTGCACGATTTTAGTGCTAAAACTCACCCATTCTTCTGGATAGACTTCAAGTAGCGGTCGCCATAAATAATCATAGATATACACCTTGTAGCCTTCACGGTTAAGAGTCTTAGCGACAGATTTATACTGCCAAGCTTTAGTCTTAAAACTCGTTACAATAAAAACGACACCCCTTATATTCTCGGTGGCGGGATGCTCAAATACTCTGTATTTTGGCGCTGTGTGTTTTTTTGACATTTTAGGTGTTAAATTACGCTTAACTGTAGCATAATACTAGCAGATGATAAAAATAGCGATTATTGAAGATGACCTGGCCATTAGCCAGATGTACCGTGTAAAGTTCGAGAGTGAAGGCTATAGCGTCGACACCGCTGAAAACGGTAAACTTGGCCTTAAACTCATTGAAGACATGAAGCCTGACATAGTTTTACTTGATTTGATGATGCCAGAAATGGACGGCGAAGAAATGCTGAAAAAACTACGTGAATCTGACTGGGGCAAGGACATTAAAGTCATAATTCTGACCAATATGGGAGAGAGTGAGGCGCCGCCTAGCATCAAAGAGATGCATGTTGAGGCGTTTATTCTTAAAGCTAACATGACGCCAAGGCAAGTCGCCGAGCTCGTGAAAGAACACCTGTAGTTAATACACTCTTGAGGTATACTAGTCTGAGATGACAGGTACTTCATTCTCATATGTTTCAACTGCTTGGTCTGGAGACAGACGTACTTGTGTTTTTAATTATGAGATTCACACTAGCAGCAAAAGCTTCGCTCTTAGCGAGTCGTTATCCTTTCCTAAATCTATTGATGACACACCCCTGATTCAGCGTTTAACCAGAGCTCTACACATTGCGCTAGGAATCAGCTATTACAAGGCCTTTGTACCGCCACGCATTACTCATCCATATTCTATGGATGATAACGAAGCGGCTTTCTGGAATACGGTATACGTTAATGGCTTGGGTGAATTTCTATTAAAGAACAACTTAAAGAGAGATGTGCTTGCGCGTTTCGAAGTGCAAGACGGCATTAATCATGAAGACTCAACTCAACAATTAAAAAGCAACGGCGTCATGCTTGGAATTGGTGGAGGCAAAGATTCAATTGTTGCAGGAGAGCTACTTAAATCACTCGATTTAGAAATATCAGGATTCGTACTAGCAACTGGTGAACAGCTAGGCCAGACTAAAGAAGTCGCTGACGTAATGGGCACAGAACTCCAGGCAATAGAGAGGCGCATTGACCGCCAGATTATTGATATCAATAAAATGGATGGAGCATTTAACGGGCATGTTCCGATATCTTTAATATTTGCACTCTGTGGCTGTGTATTAGCGGCTCAGTCATCTATAGGTAATGTTGTAGTCGCTAACGAGGCTAGCGCCAGCCTGCCGCAAGCTATGCATGATGGTCAGCCGATAAATCATCAGTGGAGCAAGTCCATAGAATTTGAGAGGCTGTTCCAGGAATTTATATACTCCTACGTATCACCGCAGCTCCACTACTTTAGTGCCATTCGCCCGCTTACTTCACTTGGTGTAATGAAACTGTTTGCTACTCAGCAAAAGTATTTTGAAGTATTTACAAGTGACAATAGCCTCTTTAGGCTTAAACCAGGTATCAGGGAGCACCCAAGATGGTCACTAGACAGCCCTAAAAGCTTGAGCAGCTATATTCTGCTAGCGCCACATCTGCAAGAAGCTGAGCTAAATAAAATATTTGGGCGCAACTTTCTAAACGAAAATAGCCTGCAGGAATTGTTTATTTCTCTACTTGGCCGCTCTAGCCGCCAGGTTCTAGATTGCGTTGGTACACCAAATGAGCTGCTATTCAGTCTGCAGCAGCTTGAGAAGAGTGGTCGTTTTACAGATAGTTCGCTGATGGCTAGAGCAAGAAACGAAGGCCTATTCAAAGATATAAGCCTCCTAGATTCCCAGCCATTAATTGAAGATGAGCAGGCTTTTCCAAAGTGGATAAGTGAAGGCCTGACACGCAGGATAAATGAGAGATTGGAGCAGTCATGACATTTAGCCTTCCTTATTTCGACGATAAAGACGTTGTCTTCATAGGACGAGGCAAAGAGTGGCAAAGTTTCGAAAATTTTTCCAAACAGAACTTGCGATTGTCGTCACTCGAATCAGTTTTCATAGAAGAAGATAAAAAAGAAAGCCAACTAAGCCAAATTGCTAAAAAACATGAAGAAGGTGCAGTCATTGTAAAAACTGCGGGTTATCCAGGCTCAGGCTTGCCGTTCCCCTACACCACGCCAACCAGAGTATTCTTCGACTGCATAAAACAAATAGGTGCTAAGACGGTCGGCGTAACTGGAACGAAAGGTAAAACCACGACTTCCTCACTAATCGCCCATATCCTCAAAACTGCCCAAGTAGGAAATATCAGACTTTGTGGCAACATCGGCTTACCTATGCTTGATGCCCTAGAAGACGCAACGAAAAATAGCATTTTTATTGTAGAGCTTTCTAGCTTTCAGCTAAACGAACTACGCACCAGCCCTGATATTGCAGTGTTAACTAATCTTTTTCACGATCACATTGATTACCATGAAACGAAGGAAAAGTATTGGGAAGCAAAGCGAAATATTATGCGCTTCATGGATGAAAAGGGCGTGTTCATCTACAACCCTACTGTAGCCGAAGCGGCGGCAGAATGGGCCAAGGAAAGCCTTGCTAAAACTATTGCCATCAATCCAGAAGAAACGGTCTCAGTTTTCCACCAAGCTAAATTAATAGGTGATCACAACCGCATTAACTATTTAATGGCGCGTGAAGTTGCTCGACAATTTGACGTAGGCGGTGATGTCGCCCAACAAGCTCTAGTAACATTTGAACCAGTTAGGCATCGTTTGCAGACAGTGCGAGAAGTAAATGGTGTTACTTTCGTTGACGACGCTATCGGCTCAAATCCCGAAGCGACAATAGCAGGCCTGCAGGCTCTCATAAAAAACCAAGCGCCGATTGGCTGCGTTTTTCTAGGCGGAAACGACCGCCAATATGATTTTACGGAATTAGTTAAATTGCTGTACCGCGTTGGGGTGCCTAAACTCGTGTTATTCCCAGACACTGGCCAAATTATCAAAGATCAACTGCCCGAAACTTACACGCCAGATATTTTCGAAACCAAGGACATGGAAGAAGCAGTTAAATGGGCTGCTAAAGAAACTCCTAGCGGAAGCATTTGTCTGCTATCTACAGCTGCACCTAGCACGGTCTTATGGTCAAGCTTCGAAGAAAAAGGCTCGCTTTTCCAGGACGCAGTTAATAACTTGTCTACTTTCTAGCGTCCGCTAACTGCGCGACTAGTCTTCTGCTGCGTTTCTTGCTGCAGTTATGACGTTCTCAAATAGCGCGGCAACTGTAAGCGGTCCAACTCCGCCTTTTATCGGTGTGATGGTTATGCCTGGCATATCACGAACTTCTTGCGCGACATCTCCGACTAGCCCATTGCTATCTGTCGACACACCAGCATCAACAATAACTGCGTCTTCTTTAACCATGCTTTCTGTAATTAAGCCCGGTACGCCAGCGGCGGAGACCAAAATATCAGCATCTTGCAGCACATCGGTTATATCAGCTGTAGATTTATCAACTACTATCGGAGTAAGCTCAGAAGCTTTTAATAGCTTTTCTAAAGGCTTACCAACCAGCCTTCCGCTGCCGACAATCACAATGTTCTTGCCGCGAAGCTCCACGTTATAACCAGCTAGTAGCCAATTAATTGCCATTGGCGTTGGTGCATCAAAAATCGTCTGCGCTGATAACCCATCGACATCTTTCTCGGCTATTACAGCATTTAGCACTTCATCCGTCTGTGATTTGTCAGGCAAAGGTATTTGAACAATAATTCCATGCACAGTGTCGTCGTTATTCAGGCGGTCAATCAGTTCTAAAGCCTCAGATTGCTCAATGGTGTGAACATCAACATCGATATCTATATCATCACCATAGCTTTGTTTTATGCGCATATAACTGTCGACAACGGGGTCAGGATTAGTGCGAACTATAGCCAGCTTCGGCTGGATAGCCCACTGCTGAACAAGCCCTCGCACAGCTTTAGCTTGGCGCTCTTTTATGAAACTAGCGAGCTCAGATCCGTTTAATTCTCTCTTCATATCTGTTTATTCTAGCATTTATCCCTGTTATTTGTTAGAATTATACTTCTGAGCGCCTGTGGTGAAATGGATATCACAATGGTCTTCGGAACCATTATTCGGGGTTCGAGTCCCTGCGGGCGCACCAATCAAAGCTGATTTAAATCAGCTTTTTTATTTTTGATCTTAGTTTTTTTGCGGGCCGGGGAAGAATGCGTTGGTGCGTTTTTTATATTCGTCATATTCTTTATTACCTTCGTAGCGCTTTTCCAGCATCGGAATTCCCGATATCCCAAGGATTAAATAGGTGATAGTTATTGGGCCGATTAACGCTAAGTACCAGGCTTCGTAGGGCAATGTTAGCAGTAGAAACCCCCACCACAGCGACACTTCACCGAAATAATTAGGATGGCGAGTAAATTTCCAGAGTCCATCAGTCATTACACGGTTTTTCTTAGATTTGCCAAACCGAATAAATTTTCTAAGCTGATAGTCTCCAACTGCTTCAAACACGAAGCCGACAGCCCAGATAACAAGCCCTAGCCAGTTATACCAGCTAATATCACTGCTCCCCCGAGCAAAATAAAAGATGATAGGCGCCCCGACCAACAACATAAAAAAACCTTGCGATAGGAAAACGTTTGTATATGCTTGCAGTCTTTTGTACTTCCATTTTTTACGCATCTCTATATAGCGTTTGTCTTCTTGATTCTTTTTATGCCTGTCGGCTATGTGCAATGCCAACCTAGCTCCCCAAACTGTTACCGTGAATAGTATGAGCGTGGTCTTTAGTGATAGATTAGTATCAGAATAAACGAATAGACTCCACGCAATAGTTACGAACCCTAATCCCCAAGCAATATCAGCAATGTCATTACGCTTACGAAGTAAGGCAATGATTGCCCAGAGTGTCATGTAAAACAATGCTGCACCAGCAGCTACAACGATTAGCTCACCCATTGAGCAATATAGTAACTTAATGTAGCAGCTGATGATGTCAGTACAACGCCCCAAACCATGTCAATGTAAACAATCTGAGTCGGCCAATTCTTTAGCACTGCCAAATTGGTCAACTCATATGTGCCATAGGCCAATGCTCCGAACAGTGCTCCGTTAATAAGTACTCGGCTGACCGAAGCATCCTCTATGGCGGGCAAAACTGCGAAATATATTATTCCGAATATATAAAACAAGTAAAAGACCCCTGCTGCAGTCCAATTAGGATTTTTAGCTAGGAAAGACCCTATGTATTTGTCGTATATGGGCCTGCCAATGACTCCAAGCCAAAGTAAATCGATTAAGAAAAACACGGGGACAGTAAGCAAATATGTGTAAATGATTTGTGATGTTGAAAGCATAACTTCAGTGTACTTAGAAAACGACTCTAGAATGTTAATTATTTCGCATTATTCAAGTTTTGGCGAATCAGCTAGCCCGGTTAGCTTGATTTTTCACCACAACAGAGGTAGAATAGCTTCTACGTTTAACTCAGGTTTTTTAATGCGACTAAGTCGTTTTGCAAATGCCAGAGTAGCAAGCAATTGTAAAACGAAGCAACCGAGAAATTTTGTTTTACTAATTGTCTACAGAAAAGTAACGCCTTCTGTGAACATAGGATAAACAAAATTTCGAGGGCCATTAGCTCAGCTGGTTAGAGCATCGGCCTCTTAAGCCGAGTGTCCTGGGTTCGAGTCCCAGATGGCCCTCCATCAAGAAACAAGTTCACCCTAAGCGGTGGACTTTTTTTCTTGGTTGAAGTTTCAACCGGGCTCTAACCCACTGCGGTTCGCTAAATAGTCTGCTGCCCGTCTCGGCGCACAGATTATTTAAGTCCCTCTCGTCCCTGATGGCCCTCCAATCAAAAAACGACCCTTGTGGTCGTTTTTTGATTGGAGTGTTAATTGAGTTAAACCCAGGTGTCGTGAGTGAAAACTGCCAGTGACTAAAACACCCCTCCATAGCAGCGAAGAGGTGTTTTATAGATAGATCTCAGAGCTATTTCTTCTTTGAAGAATCCATATGCTCTTTTAGGAGTAATCCTGAGCCTGCTGTCATAGCCACAGAGCCTAAAAGGCTTAGATAATAGCCGAGTCCCACAGAAACAGTGCCGAGACCGTCCGTGTCAGGCCAGTCTACAAGTACAACCAGTAGAGCTAATGCGCTTACCGCTGCAGCAGTGATGTACATTTTCTTTCTATCTTGGTTGAAAACGTTTAGACCCGCTAATACAGCTGCTGCGAGCAATATGATCGGCAATAGTCCGTTTGCGTCTAGGCCATTAGCGGAGTAGTTAAGCGATGTGCCAAAAAGGCTGCTCGCCTCCCCAACGTTAACAGATACCCATGGCAAAAACATACCTATTAGCAGAGCGGTAGCTCCGCCTACTAATAGCATTAGTTTTTTGTCCTTTTTTACGTCTTCAACTGCTTTTTTAGCGTCGAAACTAGCTTTCTTTGCCATATGTCCTCCGTTAGTCTTATGGTCTGATTGTACCCTGGTTTTTCCTTTTAAAGCAACTTAACTGATGCGCTCGATGATATTTTGCCGCAGATTTGCTATCAAATATAGCGATCCAGTTATGACCTTTATCCCGTCTTTGTTCAGGAAAATTTCTAGAGCTTTTAGTGAATCTTCGACCGCTTCTACGTCAGTAATTCCAGCGTTTCTTGCTGCTGTGGCTAAGCTCTCTGGTGGATAGGCTGTAAATGGCGCATCTTGAAGTCCTGAGAACAAAGTTACAGTCATCGATGCGCAGCGCGGCTTAAGTAGTCTCATTACGGCAGATATATCCTTGCCTTTTTTCATTGCTAGCAAAAAATGAACTTTCTCGTCTGGATGCTGAAGCTGCAGGCTTTTAGAAAAGGCCTGCATTTTTTGTTCGTTATGTGCGCCGTCTAATATCAATTCACCGTGGGGCGTTTTAAGTATTTCCATGCGGCCAGGGACTTTTATTCGTGCAGGATCTATGGTTTTTAGGTCAAATTTATCCCTCTCAGCGATGTATCGACAGGCCTCCATAGCTAAGGTATAATTCCGATTTTGGAACGATTCTAAGTGCGAATTCTTCGCAATAACCTCGTTTTCTAGCACCGTTAGATGAGCCCCCACGCTTTCTGCATATTCGCGAAACAATGTTAACACTTGGTCTGGCTGTCTGTGGGTTATGGCTATATTTCCTTTATGCATAATCCCGGCCTTCTGAGCAGCGATTTCTTCTAGCGTCTCACCCAAAATCTCAGTGTGATCAAGACCGATGTCTGTTAGCAAGCACACTTTATCTTCCCTTCTAACAACATTTGTGCTGTCTAATAGTCCGCCAAGTCCCGTCTCCAGCACAACATAATCAATCTTTTCCTTTACGCATACCCACAATACGAACACCATCAGTAGCTCAAAATAACTAGGCTTGCTAGCATCAATATCAATTTTTCCTAGGAATTCACTTAAGTAACTGCAGAACATTTCTTCATTAATTACTTCCCCGTCAATCTGGAGTCGCTCTCTCATGTCACTAAGGTGCGGCGAAACTGTCAGCATCACCTTCTGGCCGCTTGCATTTAATAGCGCAGCTGCGTAATAAGCCGTAGAAGTTTTACCTGAAGTCCCAGCCACGTGAAGCGCTTTAACGTGTAAGTGCGGATTACCAACTGCGGCTAATAAGGGCCACATTCGCCTTAGGGTTAAGCCGTCAGCAGCATATGAACGGGCATTTGGCACAAGACCACGGAAGAATTCTTCGGCTTGTTTGACACTAGTTATGATACAATTCATCGCTACGGTAACCTCTAAAGAAACGGCGCCGTGACGCGCGCAATGCTCTCTAATACTTTTTGTGAGAATGAACGCTCCGACCACTGCTTAAGCGTTATTTTTCGCGACTTTTTTAGATAATCCTGCTCAATTTTTGCCAGTTCCTGAACATCTTTACTGCCGTAAATTATAACGTTGAGCTCCAGATCAAGCGCGAACGAGCGCACATCTAGGTTACTTGAACCGATAACAGCGATACGATCATCGATAATTAGTTGCTTGTTATGAAGAAATGCCGGCTTTTTATAATGATATATTCGAACGCCTGATGCTAATAACTCTTCGTAGAAGGATCGTTGGGCGTGCCCTGCTAGCGTCTTATCTATGATTTCAGAGTTGATAAGTGTTACTTCCACTCCGCGTTGGGCCGCCGTAGTCAGAGCATCCAAAAAGGCGTCGTCAGGAATGAAATAAGGCACTACGATACCTATGCGCTCTTTAGCGGCATAGATCATTGAGGTGTAAAAACGCAGGTTGTTCTCTTCTTTATGGCTAGGACCACTAGGCAACACCTGAAGTAACGATTCTCCCGCTGCTTTAGGCAGACTTTCGTCTTCGACCAGCTCAAGTAGCGGATCCTGTGTTTCTTGATACCAATCAGCCCGAAACACATTGTTAAGCTGCCAGACAGCTGGGCCAACAATTTTGGCAGACAGCTCTTCGTATCTTAGCTCGTCTTTACGGTGATAACTATCTCGAATAATGTTCTGAGAACCTGTAAAAGCAGTTTCGCCATCGACAACTATGATTTTTCTGTGGTTGCGGAGATCTGGGCGCGTGAAATTTTTCCCAGGCAAGAGCGAGAGAGGTATCATGTATTTGACTTCTACCCCTTGCTCTTTGAAGAAAGCCAACATTTCCTTATGGCCAGGGTAGTTTCTGCTTACTATTTTGTCCAGCAGAACTCGAACTTTCACGCCTCTTGCCCGCGCCGCTGCTAATGCTGTGAAAACCGGCTGAGTAGCTTCATCTTTGGTGATAATAAAGTACTCAAGATGGGTATAACGCTGAGCTCTGTTGATTTCATCAGCAATTACCCGCAAACTCTCCTTATAATTCGTAAGGAAAGTAATACTGTTCCCTGCCATTGGCGGCAATCCGCCCAGCTTGGTCGCTAAATTGCTAAGTGATTTCCCACTCTCTGTCTCAGGTTCTGCGAATACTTCATTTAGCGCCTGGATTTCATCAAGCTCTTTTGCTGTTAATTTATCGACTTCGCCTTGCCTTTTACGTCTAATGGCGGGCAACTTAGGATCAGCAAACATGAAAAATAAAATACTGCCAATACTAGGAAGTAACATCACTAGGAGGAGCCAACCGTTTGCAGAAGCTAGGGTTCTGCCTCGCCTCGGGACGATGTAAAGCATAATCAGGCGTATAGCCCACTCGAACGCCAACCATACATAAAGTACAATTTGCCAGGTATTTGAGGCTGCTTCTTCCACTTATAAAACTCCTTAGCGAGCTATGCTCTGTCTACCAAGCCTAGCATGAATCAAATATTATTAACTATTTATAGTTTAGGACTTCTTTGGTCTGTGGTCAGAATTAGCTTTGCGTCCTGGATTGCCATCGCTTAGCTGTTTTGGCGCTTGATTAGCTTTATGCTTTTCTGCTTCTTTTAGTGTGCGTGATAACACCTCAACCACAGTACGGGCATGTTCGAGGCTCATTCCGACTCGGGCAGCTGCAACAGGTTTACCGCTTATTCCGGCTCCTTGCATGAAATTCATGATAACTCCGTAATTATTGACCATCACCTGCAATAAATCTGTGTAGACAATCGGTTGCGATGCGGCCGTAGGGTGCTGAATTGAACCCTCGATCACATTGCCGATATCATCGCTGCTGAAAACAGATTCTAGTGACTGAGCGCCATGGTAGCCTGCTAGCTTCCAGAGTTTCTCTGCCATCTCATCGCTGACGTTAAAATGCTGCATCAGTAAAAAGAGGATGTCTTCGCTAGGTCTTTCTACGCCGCTTTCGTAAGATTTGAGAGTCGATTCATTGATTTCCACCGCACCTGATACTTCAGCTGAAGTTCTTGAATTCTGAGCACGAAGCTCCTTTAGAGCCTGCCCGAAATCAGCGTATGGTGTTTTCCTATCTGCGTTACTTCCCATGTAGATAGACATTTTAACGCAGTGATACCTGTTATAACAAGTAATTTCACGTTATACTTAGTGCCTATATGAGTGCAAAAATACAAACTAATGTTGCTCTGGCTCCTTTCACAACCTTCGGAGTTGGCGGAAATGCTGAAAAATTCGTCCAGCCTGAAAATTCTGAAGAATTAATAGAGATTCTGGAAAATCATCATGGGCAAAAAATCTGGCTATTAGGCTACGGCAGTAACGTACTTATATCTGATAAAGGTTTACCTGGATTAACCATTATGCTCCGTAGCAATAATATCGAGGTTAAAGACAAGGCTATCATTGCAGATAGCGGTGTTTGGTGGGACGATATCGTAAAAGAAGCTGTTAGTAACGGTCTGTGGGGAATTGAACTGCTTAGTGAGGTACCTGGAAGCCTTGGCGCAGCTTTATATATAAATATCGCCGCATATGGCCAGTCAATCGGACCTGTAGTGGAGTGGGTAGACATATGGGATGCTGACAAGCACGAGATTCTCCGCCTAGGCAGAGAAGTCATGTCTTGGGATTACAAAAAATCAATATTCCAAAATCGCGACATGGAAAATACGCTTATATTGCGGGCTTCATTGTCGCTGTCTGGAGAGAAAACTACAGAAATTACTTACCAAAAAGCAACAGACATTGCTACGGAGTTAGGTTTAGACACAGAATCGTTAAGCGGCCGCAGGCAGACAATTATTGAAGCAAGGCGAAGGGCTGGGTCTCTATGGAACCCAGATGATAACTCATCACGAACGGCCGGGTCTTTTTTCCGCAACCCGCTAGTATCCGCGCAGCAGGTAAACAAAATAGTCGCCCACGATGAATCTGGGCTAGCTGCAGAAGTTATTAAAAAAATGAATCAGGCTCATGGCGGGCATTCTCACAGAGTTTCAGCAGCTCACGTGATGCTCGCAGCCGGATTTACAAGAGGTCAACTGGTAGCTAAACATGTCAGATTACATGAGAAGAACTTGCTTAAGCTAGAGACTCTGCCGGGCGCCAAAGCAACCGAAGTCTACGAAGCCATGAAGATAATTCAAAATGAGGTTAACGAAAAACTGGGCATAATTCTTGAGCCTGAAGTCAAACTCCTTGGAGATTTCTAGTAAATGAGGAAGTTAATCGAGCAAACAAAGCAGCATATAAGTTCCCACTGGAAAGCTATAATTGTTTTAATTGTCGGGATAGTTCTCAGTTTATTTACGGCTAATTTTCTAATAATTCAAAGTGAAAATAATTTTGCATATACGATGCGTCAAGCGACCGTTATAGCGGAAGCGGAGAATATTAATATAGGAATTGTCTTTGGCGGTGGAGTAGCCGAAGGTCAGCCATTGCCCTTGCTTGCGGATCGACTCCTAACAGCTAAGCAGTTGCTTGATAATGGTAGCGTCGATAAGCTAATTCTATCTGGCGACAACAGACAACTGAACTACAACGAACCTTCAGCAATGATGAATTATTTAATAAATGAGCTAGGGGCTGATGAATCACAGCTTCAGCCTGATTTCGCTGGAAGAAGCACTTACGAAACTTGTGAGCGAGCTAGTAAAGTTTTTAGCGTAAAAAAAGCGCTTCTTATTACAGAATCTACACACCTGCCAAGAGCAATATACCTCTGCCGCCATTTTGAGATTGAAGCCTTTGGTGTTCAGAGTGACAGCGACGCTTCAGCCGGCCTAAAAATTGGCCAAAGATGGCGCGAAGTTCTAGCACGCTCAAAAGCAATCTTTAATGTCTACATATACGGCGAACAGACGGTGCTCGGAAATAAAATCCAGCTCTGAGAATTAAAGCTAATTAGGCAACGGGAAGTTCTTAGTGAATTTAGTTATCTCTAAATGCATGTTCTTCAAGTGTTTATCGTCGCTATGATTTTTAACAGCTTCGTCGATCCAGGCTGCAACTTGCTTCATTTCATCTTCTTCCATGCCGCGTGAAGTCAGCGCAGGAGTACCTAACCGAATACCTGAAGGGTCAAATGGACTACGTGGATCGAATGGAACGGTATTTTTGTTGACCGTGATTCCCGCTTTACTGAGAGCAGATTCCGTCTCACGTCCTGAAAGACCTTTACTATTCATATCCACCACCATTAGATGCGTATCCGTGCCGCCGGTTACAAGCTCGAAACCTCTCGCCATAAGTTCTTCAGACAAAACCTTAGCGTTCTTCGCGACCTGATGACCATACTCTTTAAATTCTGGCTGCAAGGCTTGCTTTAATGCGACTGCAATTGCAGCCGTCTGATGGTTGTGGGGACCGCCCTGGAGGCCTGGAATAATTGCTCTATCAATAAGGGTTGGTATATTTTCGCGCGTCTTCTCTACCTTCTTCAGTGGAGTTGAAGGGTTTCCATTCGCCAAAATAAGTGCACCTCGCGGGCCCCTTAAACCTTTGTGAGTGGTCGTCATGATCACATCAGCAATGCCCGCTGGTGAAGGATGATCGCCGCTTACCACCAAAGCGCTAATGTGTGATATGTCAGCCAATAAAAAGGCGCCTACTTCATCGGCAATTTCTCTTAGCTTTTTCCAATCGACCTTGCGAGGATATGCAGTATAGCCACCGACAATCAACTTAGGCCTATACTCCCTAGCAAGTTTAGCCATTTCTTCGTAATCAATGTAACCCGACTTATCTGTGTGGTATTGAACCGAGTTATATACAGTGCCTGAGAAATTAACTTTCAAGCCATGAGTCATATGTCCGCCGTAGAACAAATGAAGCCCTAAGACAGTGTCTCCAGGTTCTAGCAGAGCATAGTAAACAGCTTGGTTGGCTGGCGATCCAGAATAAGCCTGCACATTGGCGTGATCAACACCAAAAAGTCGTTTAGCACGATCAATGGCTATACGCTCAACTTCATCTACGAATTCACATCCGCCGTAATATCGGCCGCCAGGATAACCTTCAGAGTATTTGTCAGTTAATCGGCTTCCCAATACTTCTAGTACTGCTTCCGATGTATGGTTCTCGCTAGGTATCATCTCCAGGCCTTCTGCCTGACGTTTTGCCTCTTTCTTTGCGAGTTCTTGTATCTCTTCGTCTTTTACAAATGGAAAATTCTTCATATTGTTACCCTCTCTTCAAATTACAATCATTTTATTGCAAATCTTTTGCAATAAGCTATCTTTTTTGACATAAGTTGATTGCTGAAGCTATATCATGCGCTTAAGTATACGCTAAGGAAAACTCAGTTGGTAGTGTAGATGCTCTTAAAAATCACTACATATGTCGCTACTTATGCACTTAGTGATATATTTTGTGAATATTTGCTTATTAGCCTGCTATAATTGCTGCTTATGGATATACAAGAATCGAACACGGAAACTAACTCTAAACTTGGCAGTCTTATCTCTGAAATAAGACAGCTGCGCGGCCTGACACAATCTGAATTCGCAAAACAATTAGGTACGTCACAGTCGGCTGTAAATCGCATCGAAAAAGGCAAGCAGAACCTATCACTTGATATGCTTGGGAGAATCAGCGTAGTCCTAGAAAAGCCGCTCATATCGGTAGGAAACCAGGGTGTAAACCTGCAGATTGAAGGTGGAAGAGAACTTTCAGGTGCGATAACTCTCAAAACAAGCAAAAACGCTGCCGTCGGATTACTTTGTGCCAGCTTGCTTAACCACGGCAAAACTACTTTTAAGAATTTTCCCCGTATTGAAGAAGTATTCAGAATTATTGAAGTTCTGGAAAGCATAGGTGTAAAAGTTCGCTGGTTACCTGGTAACGACCTAGAGATAAAGCGCCCAGTTAAATTGAAGATGGACCAGCTCGATGGAAAAGCTGCGCGCAAGACTCGCTCAGTTTTAATGATGATAGGTCCAGTTGCCAAAGAGATTTCCGACTTCAAAATTCCATATGCAGGCGGCTGTAAATTAGGTGAGCGCTCAGTTAAGCCACACCTCTATGGCTTAGAAGAATTTGGCGTAGGAATCGTAGCTAAAGATCGTTACTACCACGTTCAAACTAAATACGCGCAGCCTGAACATATTGTTATGTACGAGTCAGGAGACACAGTTACTGAAAACGTCTTAATGGCCGCGGCCTACACCAAAAAAGTAACTCTCCAATTCGCAAGCGCTAACTACATGGTTCAAGACGTCTGCGGCTACCTCGAAGCTCTAGGCATAAAAGTTGAGGGCCGCGGTAACACCACTATGACGGTTCATGGCGTTAACAAACAGATAAAGAAGGATGTAACCTACTCTCCGGCCGAAGACCCGATTGAGGCTATGTTTTTTGTATCGACAGCACTTTCCACAAACTCTGAAATTACGATTAATAGAGTTCCTATCGACTTCATGGCTCTTGAGCTTCTGAAGCTAGAAAAAATGGGCGCATCGTTCACAATCTCAAAACGCTACAAAGCTAATAATGGATTTACCGATCTTGTCGACGTAACCGTACATAAGCATAATAACGCCCTAAAAGCACCGACAGGAAAAGTATATAGCCGCCCGTATCCTGGCTTAAATATGGACAACCTTCCCTATTTTGTGCCTATTGCAGCAGTGTCCAAAGGACGCACTCTCATCCATGACTGGTCATTCGAAAATCGAGCAATATACTACACAGAACTAACTAAAATCGGTGCTAACATCGATTTAGCGGACCGACACAGGGTATACATAACAGGTCCGACTTCTTTTAAGTCAGCTGACCTGGCTTGTCCACCCGCGCTACGGCCGGCGAGCCTGCTATTAATTGGTATGATGGCCGCTAACGGCACCTCCATGCTTCGCAATGTCTACACAATAAACCGTGGGTATGAAGATATTGCTAAACGCCTCAATAGTCTAGGCGCCAAAATAGAAGTACTTCACGACCTGTAGAATCTAGCTTTCTAGTTTAGCTAGTATTTCAGTTGCTGGATCTTCTTTATCTCCGCTAATTTTCACTAAGCTAAATCCTTCACCCTCAAAAGAGCGATAGTCGTTTGTGAACCGCTGGAAAGAATCATCATCGACATCGTGACCGCCAGCCTCAGCTCTGCGGCTTATTCTCGCTTTAGCTTCATCAGGATTTATTTCTACTTCAACTACTAATATTGGCAGATCCACATTGTTATCTGAAGCGTGTGCAGTCAAATTACGAACGGTCTTCTGAAACCCCTCGAGATTAGTGAATGCCTGATTCCAAATAATTACTTTGGCATTTTCAATACCCTGATGAGCCCTCATGCGCAAAAATCGATAAGGATAGAACTTTTCATTAACACCCTCAGCCCTCAGTTCTTCGGTCATCTTAAGATATTCGTTGCTTTTATAATCTGTGGCGTCGGGATCTAACAGGACGCATTCATCAAGTCCAATTTTCTCTGCTAGCTTCTGCGAAACGTGAGATTTTCCACTTCCAGGGATACCTCTAACAAGAATCAGGTAAGGTTTTTTCATAAATCTAATCGTCTCCCATAAATAACATTAATAGTATAGCTTTTGTGCTAAAGTATTTCTAACGAATAAAACTAACTTCTCAGGTATTATGATTGATAACGGATTTTTCACAGACCAAATAGCACGCTCGCTTTTGCTTGGGCTACTTGGCTTCCTGTTAGCAATGACGATAACTCCTATCTATTCTTATTTTGCTTACCGTTACGGCTTCTGGAAGAAAAAACGCACTACAGACTCGAGTGGTAAAGAGCTCAAAGTTATGAAAAAGCTCAGCACCCGAAAAAGACGAGTCCCAACAATGGCAGGTGTGATAATGCTTGTTTCAGCGGCTTTAATCACGCTGCTTTTCAATTTAAGCAGAGAACAAACGTGGTTGCCGCTTGCAGCCCTAGCTGGCGGAGGTATAGTTGGACTGATTGACGACATCATTAATGTGCGCGGTGACGGAACCGGCGTCGCTGGGCTTCGCGCCCCGATTAAATTCTTTATGATAGCGACAGTGGCAAGTGCTGCGGCCTGGTTCTTTTATTACAAACTTGGTTATACCTCTGTGCATGTTGCCTTCGTTGGAGATGTGAATTTAGGAGTGTTGATAATACCTTTGTTCGTACTGGCAGTCGTTAGTACAGGAAATGCTGTCAATATAAGTGATGGACTTGATGGCTTGGCAGGAGGGCTGTTGCTAACAGCATACGGTGCTTTCGGACTAATCGCCTTGCTGCAGGGAAACTACGGGATTGCAGGATTCTGCTTTACGATCTGTGGAACTTTAATAAGCTACATGTGGTTCAATATTCCGCCTGCCAGGTTTTTCATGGGTGATATTGGTTCGTTTTCACTGGGTACTTCACTCGGCGTAGTCGCTATGCTGACCGACACTTTGTTATTATTGCCGATAATTGGCTTTGTTTTCGTTGTTGAGGCAGGCTCTTCTATGCTCCAAATTATGTCGAAAAAATACAGAGGTGGCAAAAAGATCTTTCTTGTCGCCCCTATCCATTATCACTTCGAGGCAGGTGGATGGCCGCGTACAAAAGTCACTATGCGCTTTTGGTTGGTAGGACTGTTCTTTGCTGTAATAGGAGTCATTATCGCCGTTTCAGGCGGTTATTAGTCTTCTTTAAGAAGGTCTTTGACTGTTTGAATTTCATCCCAGGGCTTGTCCGCTGGGATTCTTTTTATTTCTCTCTCATGCCCTTTGCCGAGTAAGGCCACTACATCGCCTTTTTGAGCTATATCGATAGCGCGTTTTATGGCTAGCTCCCTAGCTTCAATCTCTTCTACCCCGCCTTCAAAAGTTTCTACTTCGCTAATACCCTCTTTTATATCAGCGTTAATAGCGCTAACCGACTCTGAACCGACAGTATCTTCAGTCAAAATTATGTGATCACTATAAGTCGCGCTTATGCGTCCAAATGGCGCTCTGATAGTTGGGTCGCGGTCTCCGTATCCGCCAAATACGGAAATAATCCTGCCTTTTGTTGTTTTTCTTAGGTCCGATAGGACCAGCTCGAAAGCATCCGGGGTGTGAGCAAAATCCACCAGTACTTCGGCGCCGCTCGCAGATACAAAGCGCTCCATCCTGCCCTTTACGCCTTTAAAACTACTCATAGCGATTGCTGAATCTCTGAAGCTAAAGCCTTCTTGAATCGCACATCCAATCGCGCATAAAGCATTTTCTATGTTGAATCGTCCCATTAAATGCATTTCGACGTGTTGGCTCTGCTCTTTATAGCTCACCATGAATGAAGAAATCCCTTTCTCTTCTTTAATTTCAGAAGCTATTAAATCGCCGTCTTCTAGTGAATATGCCAAAGATTTATCTTCTGATATAGGAGTTCTCATAAAGTCCGAGTAACTATCGTCATTATTAAAGACGCCCCAACCCTTGCGTTTCGCTACCAAAGAGAATAACTTCTGTTTCGCCTGTGAGTAACTAGACATATCCCCGAAATAGTCTAAATGATCATGGCTAAGATTCGTGAACGCAGCGCCTCGATATTTCAAGAATGCAAGACGGTGCTGAACGACCGCGTGGGCGCTTGATTCTACAATCAAATACTTATCCCCTGCTTTTTCAACGATTTTCACCCTATTGTATAAATTCATTGGCGTTTCAGTAGTTAAGGTTGAAGCATTTGCTCTTTCTTGGCCGCCCCAGTAAGCGTTAGTCGTGCTGAAATAACCAGTCGGTTCGCCTAACTCATTAAAAATGTGACCGATCATAGCTGTAACTGTAGATTTACCAGATGTGCCGGTCACGCCGATTACTCTTAACTTGCGGCCAGGAAATCCCAGCAGGATATTGGCTATCAGGGATTCTAGGTAGTGATACCAATTAGCGAGGGTGCGCCGAAAAGTCTTTGGCAGCATCGATTTTACTGCTTTTTTAAGCTTTTTATACATGCAGATAGTATAACCCGTATTAATGCTGTGTCTCCTGCTTTTATACTGAGGTCGTATCTGCTATAATCAACCCCTGTTATCCGCTCCATATGCGGGTGTGGTATAACGTTTATTATTCCTGCCTTCCAAGCAGGCGACGCGGGTTAGACTCCCGCCACCCGCACCAAAAATAGATGCCCTGGTAGCTCAGCGGATTAGAGCAGCGGGCTTCTATCCCGCGTGTCGGGGGTTCGACTCCCTCCCAGGGTACCAATAAAGGTGGATGTATTATGAAAAGAATAACCACCTTAGCTACTGTTGCAGGACTTGCAGTCGTTCCATCAGGCGAAGCGAAAATCGATATCTTTGATCAGGCTGCTCACATACCTTCACCTGTTTGTAGACAAGAATTAGAAACAGAATTTACAGATCACGAACTATTAGAACTTATTCACACAGACACACAATTGTCCATAGCTGCGGACGAAAGAACCAGCAGAGATAACGCCGCTAGAGTTTCAGCTGAAGACTTAGCGGACGCACCAACTATAGACGAGTACATTCAAGAACGCGTATCGCAAACTGGGCAATATTTACTAGAGAAAAGTGGAATCGAGATAACAACTTTTAGTGACCGCCAAATAGGAATTGATCCCGCTAAACTTGAATCTATCCTGGAGCAATCATACAGAGTCACCATAGACGATTCACCTAGAAAATCAAAGAATATCCTTGCGCAGCATAGCGATGATTGTCTGGCTGATGATATTTTCTTAAGACGCCAGGCCGAAGGGCTTCAGATTGAAATGATATTTATCGGATATGGTGATAAATGCATTGCAAAAAAACGGGTTGTATCAAACTATAATCCATCATGCGCAACAGGTGGCAGACAAAGCGGCAACAGAATATTCGTGGCTATGCCTTATAAAGAAGGCACAAGCCAGGATCGTCGAGTCATGTCGACTGTAGTGCATGAGTTAGATCATCTACTGCGAATAAAATTAGGGGTAAGGCCAGATAGCTCAAAAAAGAATGAGTATGTTGCGCAAACTGCGGGAGAGACAGCTTTTTTGCTGTTTCCTAGGCCTGAATTTATAGGCACTATTGTTTCTACTACTGCACAGAAGCTCTAAATATGATAGAATAACCTCTGTTATCCAAGCATATTAATGGCTTCAATAACAGCCTTAATGGCGGATGTAGCTCAGTTGGTTAGAGCGCCTGGTTGTGGTTCAGGAGGTCGTGGGTTCAATTCCCATCATTCGCCCCATAAAATTCAGCGGTTTGCTGAATTTTTTATTTTCAGTGGCAAAGACTTGCTTCATAAACGTTGCTCTGCGATACTTAAGCTTAAGAATTATGACCCAAGAAGAAGTAGATATATTCCTGCAAGTAGTCGTGGCTGTTTGTATGGGCGGAATCATTGGAATAGAGCGAGAGTTGTCTCACAAACCAGCTGGCATACGAACACACATGTTCGTTGCAGGTGCTTCAGCGCTAGTTATGGGAATAAGTACAGTACTAATTAATGATTTTGCTAATAACTTCGGCTCTGTCCAGTCCGACCCAGTACGCGTAATTGAAGCTGTTATTGTTGGAATAAGCTTCATTGGAGCAGGTACAGTACTGAAAAGCGAAAAATCACATAATGTCTATTACCTCACTACTGCTGCTTCCATACTTTTTGCCGCCGGCATCGGCATTACAGTCGGTCTTGAAAGATACTGGCTAGCTTTATGTCTTACTGGACTAGTTGTCCTAACCAATCTCGCCGTCGGGAACCTAGAGCAAAAATACCTCGGTAAAAACAATCGCCATACGGACGACGTTCACCCGCACAACTAAGCACCTTGGCTGAAAATAAAGCTAAGCTATTACTGTTAGGTTATTATGCTTTCAAGAACAGTTCCCAAAGAGTAAGAAATTATCGCAGCAGCTACACCTAGGCCCAAAGTCTCTAGCGTTGACTTAGCCTTATCAATCTTTGTTACTACGGCTCTTAGATAACCGATTCCTGCAAAGGCACCAAGTGTTAAGAATATCGAGTAGACCAGCGCTCCCTCTCCAAGCCCAAGCCCAAAGACGTAATCGATTATGTAAACTGACAGCGGTACAAAGCCTACTAGAACGAACGACACGAACGTTGCAATCGAAGCCCCGACAGGCGATTCGATATCGGCTTTGACATTATTCTTCTTAGCTTCTAGCTGTTGGTCGGCTTTCTCACTGAGGTATGAACCTACTGCCATTGAGAATGCATCAGCGAAAACATTGGCTAGTCCCAAAATCAAAATAACTTGCGTGCTAAAATTTGCACCTGCGGCACCTGTAACAATTGCAAATGTCGTTACGGCTCCATCCATTCCGCCATAAACGAATTCTCTTAGATTACTTTCAATTTTTCCCGTCATGAACTAAGTATCGCAGACCTTGCAGGCCTTAAGCAAGTGAGTTTATGAACAATACCGTGAACAAAGGAGTCAGTAAATTATCAAATCCATAAGGGGAGCTGTTTTCGAGAACAGTAACAGTTGCTGGCAGGAGCAACAGTATCGCGACAGGGTTATCTGCTATTACATCACGGCCTCCAACAAACCAAACAACAGCAATTGAAAAATATACAAATACGACGTAGGCGGTAGTCCCTGCAATGCTCTTCCTCAGATTTCTCTTACCAAATACATAGTACGAGTTCTTCCTACCCCAAAACCTACCAACTACTGCAGCGCCTCCGTCGCCTAGCGCCATAAAAAGCATTGCTAAGGTAAACACCCAGGCATCTCTTGAAAATATAGCTAGCAACATAATTGAAAGTGCAAAAAACAGCTCTCCGTACGTGCGTCTTTTCACTGCGTATATGGCATGTATTAGTCCTGTGGCCCGTGAATATATCAATAGATTGAGTCCAATCAAACTCAGAAGTAGTATTAATTCGAACGGTAAATAGTGAGGCCAAAATGCCATCCAAACGCCAGCTATTATATGGATGAACTGCCGTGCTCTTTCACCTTTTAATACTCTTCTTCTCCATAAATACTCAGAAATTAGTAGCACCAGCCCGACTGGCAGAATCGCGATAATTAGTTGAGGTATCATTCACAAAATCATAGCACAGTAAATTAACCATGCTGACAATTAGTAATCATATCCCTAGGCACAGCGAGAGGACTTGGTCACTTTCAGCGGCCCCGAAGCCACAGCTATGGAAACGAGTTTTCAAGTGTGGGCTTCCTTGAGAACTGCTCCCAGCATTTCTCACCTCCGACTCACTCCGTGAGGACGAATTAAAACCAATCAGCCATTACCAGTTTAAAAAAGACCTGCGAGAGGTCTTCATTAAACTGGTCGGGGTGAGAGGACTTGACTAAAATTGCTCACTCGGCAACGTGCCTAGAAGGCACGCTCGTTCGGCCAAGCAATGCATCCTCAAACTGCCGCTGGCAGTTTTCGCCTATCGGTTCAAGTCCTTACAGCCAGTCAATAAAAAACGACCAGAAAATCTGATCGTTATTTATTGGTCGGGGTGAGAGGACTTGAACCTCCGACCTCACGGTCCCAAACCGCGCACT
>CAYGOR010000002.1:27709-35337 GCA_964351635.1 uncultured Candidatus Saccharibacteria bacterium | reverse complement strand
TCTTCTGCTATTAGTTTCATGGCCTGAGCCAATTGTTTTATATCAAACTCCATAATAATTCCGCTTCGCTATTTGAGGACAACCTACGGTTTTCCTCAACGCGCAGGACGGCCGAGTAAATCGTCCGTTCTGGCTGCTCTTTTCCCTAGGCTGCACGAGCTACAGCCGAAGCGTTCCTTTCTCTTTAAGTGTTTCTAAATGTAAAAATCCGACCTCTGTGGCCGGACTGATGCGTACATTATAACAAATCTTGTTCGAGATTTGTATCATCTTCAGCTAGGGTTTTTCTTAACCTCTCCAAAGATACTTTGATGACGTAGCTGACTCCTTCATGAGTCATCCCAAATTCATTTGCTACTTGTTGCTGTGTAGTCTCTGGATTACTAAAATATTTGAGTAAGATTGATCTGTGCTTAGTTGACAGTTTTTCTATTGCTACTCTTATCTGTTCAAAATCAGCGCGATACTCAGCATCTGAAAACTGATCTTCTGCAGAATTATAGTCGTAATCATACTTGGGGACATATCCGACTGTTTCGTCAACTAGCAACCACAACTGAGGCTCTACATCTGCACTTTCGTATCCATACCCCTCATAGTCATGAACTAATTCATCAGCTAAAAACTCTGTAGGCGCCTCATCTTTAGCAACATAAACGGAAATCCTTCTTCCGACACTTGTGTTCTGTATCTCATTGCCGATGCTCGCTAGCATTCTTAACAGCATGAAATTACCAATGCTAGACTTCTCTGGATCAAACGATTTTATATTTTTTAAGAATGACTCACAAGCAACCTGGTATGCATCGGCATAATCTAGAATCGTCCCGTGAACAGTTCTTGAATATTTCGCTGTATTTACAATCATGTTTTCTAAAGTACCCAGTAGCATATTTGACCCGTAAAACACCTGCGCAGCGTAATCACATAGACCAAGATTGGCCTCAAGTCTCTCTGCGTCTGTAAGGTTAGGTTCTACTTCCGGTGAAGTATTCTGCCCAACTGCTTCAGCATGAGTTTCTCTAGGAAGTGTCATAAATTTAATATATTATATCACTTTTGCACGGTTTTGGAAGACAGTGGTTGCGACAAGTCTGTATACTTGATGTTAATGAGTAAAAATGTAACCAGGCTTTTTGAGCAATTTGCTCCTAAGCACTACGATATCAGCATTAGATTGTCTGATGACAAAGAGTCATTTGATGGGCAAGTAACTATCAAAGGCGCAAAAACTGGCCGCCCCTCAAAACGCATCGCGTTCCATGAACATGGACTTGATATCAGGTCGGCAAAAGTTCTAAAGACTGACAAAAAAGGCAACGTAGAAGAGTTGCCAATTCAAAGAATAAACATACAGAAGTCTTATGATGAAGTTAGGCTTCATTTTAGTGAGAACATCTTTCCAGGAGAATACACTGTTGAGCTGGCGTTTTCAGGCAAAATCAGTAAAAACATGGAAGGCATATATCCTTGTTTCCATGGCGAGGATAAGAACAAAAAGATTATTGCCACCCAGTTCGAAAGTCACCATGCCAGAGAAGCGTTTCCTTGTATAGATGAGCCAGAAGCAAAAGCAACCTTTTCATTATCCTTAACCCACGCAGCAAATGAAGTAGCTTTAGGTAACACACCAGTAAAATCGTCTTCAATGCAGGGTCCTATTGCAACTACCGTTTTCGAGAAAACGCCGATAATGAGCACATATCTGGTTGCTTTCGTAGTTGGCGAGATTGAAAAAAAATCAGCAAAGAGCAAATCAGGAGTCGAAATTAATACTTATGCCACCGCTGATCAAATAGATAATACTGATTTCGCACTCGACACAGCTGTTAAATGCATGGATTTTTACGAAGATTACTACGATATACCTTTTCCTTTGCCGAAATGTGACTTCGTGGCCCTGCCAGATTTCGCTAGCGGTGCAATGGAAAATTGGGGGCTAATAACCTTCCGGGAGCAAGCAATGCTAGTTGACGAGCATACTAGCCTAGGCGCAAATCAGTGGGTTGCTTTAGTTGTGGCCCATGAATTAACCCATCAGTGGTTTGGTAACTTAGTCACTATGCGTTGGTGGACTGATTTATGGCTAAATGAAGGTTTTGCCAGCTGGATGGAATATTTAGCAATTGATACTCTATATCCGCAGTGGCAACTATGGACTCAGTTTGCCGTGGACGAGCAACAACTGGCTCTTAAACTGGACTCTCTTGAACACACCCACCCTATTGAAGTGCCGATCAAGCATCCAGATGAGATAAGGACTATTTTCGATGCCATAAGCTACCAAAAGGGAGCCAGCGTTATCCACATGCTCCAAGATTACATGGGTCCTGAAAGTTTCCGCGATGGTTTGCGTCATTACCTCAAAACACATTCATACAAAAACACTCATACTGTCGATTTATGGCAAGCCCTGGAAGATGTTTCCAAAAAGCCAGTTAAAGAGTTTATGCATGCCTGGACATCGCTACCAGGCTTTCCGCTTGTATCTGTCAATGCCAAGAATGATCATTTAAAGATTAAGCAGGAGAGGTTCATTACCAATCCATTGTCATTGGCCAGAAAAGATCCATCGCTATGGCCTGTTCCCCTATTAGTTTCCGGACTAGACAGAGACACGATTGATAAGAGAGTAAATAATGTTCCTTTTAATGAGCCAATACTTCAACTCAACGAAGGTCAGCGTGGATTTTACAGAGTTAATTACAGTCATGAGATCCAAGCAAAGCAGCTTGCCGCTATAGAAAACTCTGAGATGACCGCAATTGATAGAATGGGACTTTTATCCGATGGTTTCGAGGTAACTAAAGCTGGCTACCAGCCTATTTCAGAATACCTAGATCTATTGTCACGTTTTAGGAACGAAGACAGCTTATCAGTCTGGGAAATTATCGCGGGGAGCATTGGCACCATAAGAGCAACACTGTCTACATCCGACGAGGATGATGAGCTTCGCGAAGCTATGAAGGACTTTATAATTGGGCTAACAGCAAAGCAGCTTTCTCGCCTGGGCTGGGAAAAGTCAGCAGATGAAAATCATCTAGATAGTCTGCTAAGACCGACGATTATTGCCCTTGCAGCTGCAGCTGATGAAGAAAACACAGTTAATAAAGCACTTGAGTTGTATGAGCAAAAGATTAGCCAGGACGCGGCTATTGACCCTGATTTAAGAGGAATTGTTTACGCCACTGTTGCCCGAAAAGGTGGTGAAAAAGAATTCGAGCAGCTGCTTAGCATGTATAAGAATTCTAAATCCAGTGACGAGCGTATGTCACTAAATAGCGCACTTTGTAGTTTCGAGCAGCCTGAGATACACAAAAAAGTATTTGAAATCATAAAAGATCAGAACATAATCAAGCTTCAAGACATTAGTTATTGGATTGCCTATAGCTTCTCGAATCGCCATTCTAGACAAAGTGCTTGGAAATGGCTTAAAGAGAATTGGTTGTGGCTAAAGGAGAACATTGGCCGAGACCTAAGTTTTTCTAGAACACCAATATACGCGGCTAGAGCTTTCGCTGAAGAGTCGATGATTTCGGAATACAAGCAGTTCTTCGCAGAAAGAATGGAACCTATGCTCAAGAGGTCTTATTCACAAGGTCTTGAAATAGCCGAAACCAATGCAGCCTGGCGTAAACGAGATGCTAAGCAAGCCTTAGGGTGGTTCAATAGCAAATCTAAATAGCTACGCCGAAGTGATCAGCGAAACGCCCTAGCACCTTTACAGTATTAGCTACTGCAGGGGGAGAAAGCTGATGAATGGGCACGGCTGAACCGTCAAACGCATACCTTCGCAAGTGATCAACTGTCAGAGTATCAGGATTAATCATTGCAGCAAGGCTTACTCGTCCTTTTGCTCTTACATTATTATTGATATTTATGGACCCAAGGGCGACTCGTGCAATTTGTAGCCCGCTATCGTCGACTGATCCTAAAGGCATTACGTCTACAACCCTGCCTCCCTTGTCTGGTTCAGTGCGAGCCCACAAGCTACCTGACTCAGAAATAATATCTTCTATATGAGGAGTTGTTAGCTCTGAAAGGTCCTCGAACCTTTCAATCATAGCCATTTTATTAAATCTAGACCGAGCTATTGGTTTTAAACTTGATGGTGTTTGTGACATAGATCACATATTATATATTCGGACTTTATATTATGCAATATTATATAAATACAATTTTTATCTTATTCTGATCATTAACTTCGGCTGCGACTAATTGAGATTCCTTCTGCCATTTGTTTTCAGCAATCCATAATTCGGCTGCAAAATTCATCTGCTTAAGCTTCTTTCCACCAATATAGTCAAAGCCACCGCCCCAGGCAGTATTGCTGCGGTATTTAACCTCAGTAAAGTAGACGCATTTGCTATCCCTGGACACTATATCTATCTCACACCAACGTGTGCGCCAATTCATGGCAATAATCCTATGACCCTCGTCTTGCAAATGTTCGGCTACCAGTTCCTCAGCAGCCCGGCCAGATGCTGTTGTGCTCACTCTTTCCAGTCTGCGACAGTTAAGCTATCACCACTTCGCCTTACAGTAACCTTCTGTCCCTGTCGCCACCTTAGCTCGGAGATCAGTTTTTTAGGTATGGTGATCTGATAAGTCCCCGTTGAATTCTGAGTTATGTTCCTTATTTCTTGTTCGCTTGCTTTCCTAGCACCCATAAAGACTCCCCTTGATACAATTGTATTCTATACTTTGCTCCGCAAATATTCTGTGATAGAAATCACGTTAAAGCTGATTTAAATCAGCTTTAACTCAGCTTTAAAACCGTCGGTAGGCTCTACGTTGTCTTCTGCCCCTAAGGCGCTCTTTTCGCAACCTTCGCGCTTCAATCTCTACATTTCTCTGTTTCTCGAACTGCTTAGCTTGTTCTAATCGCTGTGTTATGTCTTTTTCGCCGATATATACACCATCGGCTGGATCCATATGACATTCAGGTTCACGGCGAAGTAGCGCAGCAAGACGAAGTAGGGGCGCCGAAGTGTACTTCTCTTCCGGCTGAACATATTGATGATCATATATAACTTGACCTTTCTCTAATCTTTTCAACGCGAGAGGAATGTCGATATCTACAGAATCTTCAGTTTCAGTGATCTTTAAACTGTTTTGCGTAATAACATGACTTTTTTTCGTTGTTTTACTTATTACTATTTCATCAAAATCAAGTCTACCCCCAATGAAGTGAAATCCCCACACTTGCAATATGTCGACTTCTGAGCTCTCAGAAAATATTTCAATAAGCCTGTGAATCTCGTCACCTATCTCGTGAGCATGCTCTAAAGGTTCCCAACTTGGCCTAACATTTTCTTCACGACTTGACCGCGCCCGGAGATTCGCGAAAATATTCGGAAGCGCTACAAGCCTGCCATCAACAACCTTTGACATTTTACGCCTATCACAAATATCTGTAGCAGCAATAGCTCCTATCCTGTATGGCAAAGGTACAACCAGATCATTGGTGCCTGCTAATTCTCTGTGTAACTCAAGCCTTTGGTCATTCAATTGACGGTCGACATCCAAATAGTCTAGCTGCGCAGTTAAGTGCGCTGCGGCAGTCATGTCGAAATCTACCGGAACCCGGCTAAAAGCTTCACTTCGCTCTTGTCTTAAGTTCTGCCATCCAGTATAAGCTGGAATTGACTCTATTTTCTGAGCGTATTGTAACTCAGTCATAAATTACACGTAGCCTTACTTAACATTTCTATCTAATCATACCAGAAGTTTTACTGGTTTGAATGATTTCCGGTGAAGTCTTGTTAGGCCGTACTTTTCTAGTGCTTTAGAATGAGCGTTAGTTCCGTAACCAACATTCTTAGCAAAGTTATACCCCGAATGATCAGTGTCATACTCTGCCATTAGGCTGTCTCTTAAGACTTTGGCGAATATGCTAGCGGCCGAGACTTCAGCTATATGCAAATCAGCTTTTTTCATAACCTCTATATTTGTATAAATTGTCCCTGAAAAGAAGTTATAGTTACCATCAAGTAGAATTCTTTCTGTAGGGCTAGAAGAAATACGAGTAACTGCTAATAGGCAAGCGCACTTTAGCGCTTTGGTGAGTCCTATATCGTCTATAATCTCAGCCGATACCCAGCCCTCGCCAATATCGTAATTTTCTACAATTTTCTTAGCAAGCTCTTGTCGTTTTTTTCTGGACAACTGCTTTGAGTCGGTTAAACCGACTACATGCTTTTTTCCTGGTTTTAAGCGGGCTGCACATACCAACAGCGGTCCAGCCCATGCACCTCTCCCAACCTCATCAACCCCTATCATATTAATAGGATACTCTGTAGAGAACCAGACTGCCTAGCTATTATTGTTTAGGATTCTTTGTGTGCTGCTTCGACTTCAGCTTGCTTAGCCTCTAGCTCTGCTTTTTCAGCTGCTTCTTTTTCAGCCTTTTCAGCTGCTGCTTTTTCAGCTGCTTCTTTTGCTTCGGCTTCTGCTTTAGCAGCTTCAGGGTCAAAAACATCGTTTACTGCTTGTTTATCAAAATTCTTGTTAGTCAATCGTGCTGATTTGCCTTTTCGGTCTCTCATGTAAGTTAGGTAGTTTCGGCGCACTTTTCCACGCTTGGTGATTTCAACCTTGGTGACAAGCGGGCTATGAAGTAAGTAGCTTTTTTCAACACCAATGCCACCAGTGTTACGCCTTACGAGTATTGTTGCAGTATGACTATTTCTATTGCTGACTCTAATAACTAAGCCTTCAAATACCTGAATACGTTCTTTGTTACCTTCTTTAATCTTCTGGTGAACGCGCACGGTATCGCCACTACGTACGTCAACAACTTCCGGTTTCTTAAAACTGTTTGCAATATCCTGCATTACTGAATTCATTGTATTCCTTAACTCCAATTTTTCGTGTCTCGTGATTATATCAGCTTATAGGCTTAATTAAAAGGGTAAAATGATTCACCTAAACGTGTAAAATGCATAGTATGGATATAAATGAAGAAGCACTTAATTTACATAAAAAACTAAGAGGCAAAATCACTACCAAATTGCGTGGAGAGGTTAATCCAGATACCTTAAAGCTGTTTTACTCACCCGGAGTAGCAGCAGCATCGGAATTCGCTAAAAATGATCAAGAGAAGCTAAAACAAGTTTCATGGACAAATAATCTCGTTGCTGTCATATCTGACGGGTCAGCAGTATTGGGCTTAGGTGATATAGGTCCAGAAGGCGCCATGCCGGTGATGGAGGGTAAATCCTTGCTGTTTAAACATTTCGCAGGCATAGATTCGGTTCCGATAGTATTAGATGTGCATGAGCCAGAAGAAATTATAGCTGCAGTAAAGGCTATTGCCCCTTCCTTTGGTGGAATTAATCTCGAGGACATTGCAGCACCAAAATGTTTCGAGATCGAGCAAAGACTTAAAGACGAGCTGGACATCCCTGTGATGCACGACGACCAACACGGAACTGCGATCGTCGTATTAGCAGCGCTTATTAACGCCGCGAAAGTTACTGGGCGTGAAATTCATAACATGAATATTGTAATGGCAGGTGCGGGAGCGGCTGGTGTAGCAATAGCTAAGCTGATTGATAAATATTGCGCAACTGAATCCGGTCCGAAGTT
Organism: uncultured Candidatus Saccharibacteria bacterium; assembly: GCA_964351635.1. Taxonomy (GTDB): domain Bacteria; phylum Patescibacteriota; class Saccharimonadia; order Saccharimonadales; family SZUA-47; genus JAUHWW01. The sequence continues at coordinate 27,747 of CAYGOR010000002.1, read as the reverse complement.
GTTTGCAGTCGATAGCAAAGGCATAATTAGCAAGAACC
>CAYGOR010000002.1:18188-27609 GCA_964351635.1 uncultured Candidatus Saccharibacteria bacterium | reverse complement strand
GAATCCGGTCCGAAGTTGTTTGCAGTCGATAGCAAAGGCATAATTAGCAAGAACCGCACAGACCTAAATGAAGAGAAATTACAGTTACTGAACTTCTCAAATAAATCAGGGATAGACGGCAACCTAGAGGAAATTATCGCCGGAGCTGATGTTTTTATTGGTGTGTCTAAAGCAGGATTATTGACTGCCGACATGGTTAAGTCTATGCACGAAAACCCAATAATTTTTGCTCTCGCCAACCCTACTCCAGAAATAATGCCAGATGTAGCAAAAGAAGCAGGAGCAGCAATTGTAGCTACAGGCCGCAGTGACTTCCCTAATCAAATCAACAATGTTTTGGGGTTCCCTGGAATATTTCGCGGGGCACTTGATAATGGTGTAAAAACCATAACTGACGAGCACAAAATTGCAGCCGCTAGAGCATTAGCAAATCTGGTGTCAGAGCCAAATGTAGATAAGATTATTCCAGGCCCGTTTGACGACGGAATAGTCGAAGCAGTAGCTAATTCAATCCGTTAGTCGTTACAGCACTTTTTTGTTATATATACTAACCTATCACTCTAGTCACTTCGTCAAAAGTAGTGCGACCTTCTAACATTTTCAAGATTCCGTCTTGTTTCATGGTCAACATCCCTGCAGAAGTCGCTGTTTCTTCAATTAAATCAGTAGTAAGCTCGTGTTTTGGCCTTGCCAACAATTTCTGCAACTCAGGAGTCATAAGCATCAACTCACGAATCGCTAGCTGTCCGCTATAACCAAATGGATTTTCCTCAGATGATCCTGGCTGCTGCAAACCGTTGGCATTAAGAGCATTTTTATCAACGCCAGGAGGCATTGTTTCTATAATTTGCTGTATATGAGCCGAAACTTCGGGAGATATTTGAGCGCTAGTCTTGGTCTTTGGGTCTAATTCCCTTACTAAACGCTGCGCCTGTATTAGCCGAATAGCGCTTGCATAAAGTGGATTCTCACCGATTGCATCAAGCATTCGAGTCAAAGCACCAGCAGCTGAAGACGCATGATAGGTAGCCAGCACAAGATGACCAGTCAGTGCAGCCTGCAAGGCTGTTTTAGCCGTATCAATATCACGAATCTCACCGACCATAATCACATCAGGATCTAGCCTTAATACAGCGCGGAATTTATCAGCGAAGCTTTCACCTTCACGTGTAACTACTGGTATTTGAGTGATGCCATCTATCTGGTACTCTACAGGGTCTTCAAGAGTTATAATCTTCCTATCGTCACTGTTCAGCTCATTAACTAAGCTATACAGAGTCGTAGTTTTACCAGAGCCCGTCGGACCAACGATTAGCACTAGCCCACTAGGGTGAGAAATTATGTCGTCAATAACGTTCTTCTGCCAGGGATCTAATCCAAGTTTATCTAGCTGCATCATGCTTTCATTAAAGTTAAATAGCCTCAACACTCCATCTATCCCGTTGATAGCAGGGACAGTTTCGACTCTAAGATTTACATTAACTACTTCGCCTGTAGCTAGCTTGAAGTCACGATTTACATGCCCAGTCTGATCATATTCAGCGGATGTTGATATGTTCGCACTACTAGCTAGGGCACTAATTAACTGCCGGTATTTATCGTTGTCAAGATTTGCGACAGTGTGCAAAACGCCGTGAACTCGGAATCTAATACGCGCGCCTTGGGTTCGAGTCTCAAGGTGGATATCACTAGCTTTCAACCTAAAAGCTTGCTGAACTAGGTAGGCCAACATATCATCAGCCCTAACTTGTAATAATGTCGCTGATATTTGTGCTAAAGCATCTTCATTTCCACCTGCTGTTATTGCTATGTCTTGGTACTCAATCTTCCGCGGTGGGTCGTACAATTTCATATACTCGTCAAAACCTGCATCAGATATAATCGAGAACGTGAGCTGATGATCCTGGAATCTAGCCTTAAGTTCGTTGGGGATTTTTTGAGAAGTCGAAGTTGTTATACCAAAGTCAATCCTGTGTTGAGTGGCTCTAATTGGGACTACTTTTTTGCTTTTTACTTCGTCCTTATTAAGAACAGTATAGATTTCTTTTTCTATCTGAGAAGTATCGGCATAAGGCAATCCAAGCACAACGGCCCGGCGTGCGGTTATGTTCTCCTGTTCTTTTCTATGTTGGTCCACCATTTACCTCTATTAAAGCACAAGCGCCTAGTAGTTGCTACAGAACAACGCCACTAGACTGTGTTAAATACACCGCCACTGCTGCAATTAGTATAACTGCTGCATCAAAAGCAGGATGATGTGCAACAAAATGTTCCCCGTAAACTATATATTTCTTAACAAGTAATGCGTGCTTCACTATCCAGGCCATAACAAGCAGCAACGCCCCAAAAGCTAGCGCGTAACCGCTCCAAGGTGCGTCACCATTAGTCCACTGTTGTAATCTTGATATATTTACAGGTACTGGAATTGATTGATCAAGCGATGCTGTACTGAAGCCCTGGTTTATGCGCTCACTTGTTAATGGCTGAGGCTCAGATTCAGTTTCAGGCTCCTCCGTAGGAGCTTCTGGCTCCGTCGCAGGCTCCGGAGATGGAGTTGGTGTTGAAGGCTGTGAGCTTTGGGTAGCCGGCAGTGATTGAGGTGTAGATTGTTGTGTTTCTTGTTTTGATGTTGATGCACCCAAAGAACGGCCATAGTGTGCAACTACTATTGTCTGCTGACCGCTATTAACGAAATCAGACGAATTAACAAAACCGAACCCAACCTCGTCATAGTCAGGGTCTAGCATGTTATCCCGGTGTGAAGGACTATTCATCCAACCAGTAACAGTTGCACTTGAAGTACTGAATCCATAAGCAAGGTTCTCACCTGCCTTTTGATAGTTATAGCCAGCTGATTCGAAAAAATGCCAAGGCGAAGTACCATCAGGAGCATTATGTGCCCAGTAATCATTCGTCACCATGTGCGAAGCTTTCGATCCTGATGAATTATTTAACTTACTGTTTATAGTGAGTGCGTCTAAGCCCCTAGATGTGCGCTCAGAATTTGTGTGAGAAAGAAGCTGGCTTACACTCATTTCTGTTGAGTAAGCTAGAGTCTGAGGCTGATTACTACCTACTGTCTGTGGCAAAACACTGCCGAATACAAGCCCGAAAGTAGTAACCAATATCAATGGAATGTAATGCCAATAGGAACGCAAGAAAAGCTTAGGATGTTGCTTCTTTTTACGTTTAAGCTGAGAATTTGTTAGTTTCTTCTTTGCTCGAATTTGTTTCTTTTTCATTTTGATGTCCTAATGCTACCAAAATTATAGCATAAGCTTTACTGAATCTGGTACATTGCTATAGCTGCAGCTACTGAAACATTGAATGATTCTTTGCCACCTTGCATCGGTATCTCATATATTTCTTCACATAATGTTAGCTCATTTTCACTAAGCCCCTCAACTTCTCGACCGACCACAATAGCGAGAGGTTGATCTGGTTTAAGAATTTTGATTGATTTACTTGAGCTAGCCTGTTCAATAGCGATAAGCCTGCATCCATCCTTCTCTAGCGATATTTTCGCTTCTTTCAGCGTTTTATAGTGAACCCATTTCACAGTTTTTTCTGCACCCAAAGCAGTCTTAGAAATTTCTTTATCTGCTTTCTTAGATACATGTGGTAAACGATCATCATCTTCAGAGCATGGCCTAGGCGAGATTCCAACCAATGCTAGTTCAAATCCCAACCCATCACAGCTCCGAAAGAATGAACCGACGTTATGGGCGCTACGAATATCAACCGCAACTAAAATATGCTTTTTCATTACTGCAACTTCACGTTTTCAGGTCCGAATAAAGACGCTAAAGTTTGCATAGAAGCCTCATCATCAAGACATCTTTCTGGAACCCTAATTGCTTGACGGTTGTCCTGCTGTCCGACCACTAACACGACCTCCATATTGCCTGGATTGCTTAGGACATGCTGTTTTAGAGCGTTCAACCTTTCGCCATCACTACTATCCTCCAATCGGACATAAACTCTTTTATTCGACTGGACAGAAGATTTCTTATCAGATGATTTCTTTTTTACTTTAACTTGAGCTAATTCTTTACGTTTACGCTTCATACCGGGTTTATAATTTTCAGCTTCACTTGGAGAAACTTCTCGGGCATTATTTACAAGAAACTTGACTTCACCTGTTATGTTACCTTCCCGATCACGCCCCTGCACAGTACCTTCGGCTAGAATTACTCTGTCTATCGTCCATAGCCATGAAGTTTCTTCATAAGTCTTGGGGAATAGCACAAATTCAATTTCCCCTTTAATATCGGCCACCCTAACGAACGCCATATTCTTACCGTTTTTTGTTTGGATTATTCTAACGTCGCTTACGATTCCACCTAAAGTTACCTTTTTATCGTGATGCTCTGGCGTTATATCTATTAGCGGGTAAGACATCTCTTCCAGAATAGTTTTGTAGCTGTTTAGTGGGTGGTCTGACAAGTAGAGCCCAAGTAGCTCCCTCTCCCAACCTAAGGAATCCCTTTTGGTGTATGTAGTATCCTCTGGTCCCAGTACTATTTCGGAAGTCTTTTCAACGTCGTCAATCATGTTGCCAAATAAGTCTGTTTGTCCGCTTTCACGCTCTTTTTGTTTCTTCTGAGAAAATCCTATAATCGCATCTATGTTATTTAATAGTAAAGACCTTGTCTTAAATCGATCAAAAGCTCCGGTCTTAATTAAACTTTCTACAGTTTTACGATTCACCATCCTAGAATTTATTCGGCTAAAGAAGTCCTCAAGTGAGTCAAAAGGCTTATCTCCTCTAGCTCTTAGGATTTCTTCGACAGCACCACCGCCAACATTCTTTATTGCCTTCATGCCGAATCGTATCTGATTTTTACCTGGCACAACAGCAAATTCGGTAAACGACTCGTTTATATCAGGTGGTAAAACCTCTATTCCCATGTGTTGACATTCGCTCATTTCAATCGACAAGCGATCAGTATCGTCGAAATCACTAGTCATCAATGCTGCCATAAATGCAGCAGGATAATGCGCTTTTAGGTAAGCTGTTTGATAGGCAATTAGGCCGTAACAAGCTGAGTGAGACTTGTTAAACGCGTAATCCGCAAATCCCATCAAATCATCCCAGAATTTTTCCATAACTGCTCTAGGTACATTACTAACTTCTACTCCGCCATTTATGAATTGCTTCTGCATTTTGCGCATCACATCGCGTTTTTTCTTACCGATAGCTTTTCGCAAGGTATCCGCGTCGCCACCCGAAAATCCACAAACGTCCTTACTGATGCGCATGACCTGTTCTTGGTAAACTAAAACGCCAAAAGTGCTGCCAAGGGCATCTTTAAACTTTGGATGTGCAACTTGAATCTCTTCAAGTCCATTTTTTCTTTTCACAAAACTATCCGTTAGGCCAGCGGTTAGAGGCCCGGGGCGATACAAAGCACACATGGCAATTATGTCGTTAAATTCAGTCGGCTTAAGTTCTTTTAGATACCGCTTCATTCCAGATGATTCTAGCTGAAATACTCCTGTAGTGTCTCCTTTTTGCAGCAATTCGAAAGTCTTATCATCATCCAAGGGGAGCTTATCTACATCAACCTCGACATCATGTACTTTCCTTATAATGCGCAGAGTATTATTTATAATCGTTAGGTTAGATAGACCTAAGAAATCCATCTTCAATAGCCCAAGCTCCTCTACAGGATTCATAGGATATTGTGTCGATATTACGCCTTTTTGAGCACGCTCTAGTGGTGCGAATTTAACAATATCATCAGGAGCAATTACGACACCTGCCGCATGAACGCCGTGAGAGCGAATAGTACCTTCTAGTTTTATAGCTAAATCAAATACTTCTTTTGCAGTTGGGTTGTTTTTATACTCATTCTTGAGCTCAGGTACATCTTTGATGGATTTATGTAGTGGAATATGCCGTCCTTGCACAGGCGGTGGTATCATCTTGGCAAATCTATCAGCTTCAGAATATGGCACTCTCAATACCCGTGACACGTCGCGGACGGCGTTTCTAGCGGCCATTGTACCGAATGTAACAATATTGGCTACTCGATCTGCGCCATATTTCTCTACGCAGTACTGAATGACTTCGTCGCGACGCGTATCTTGAATATCGATATCAACATCTGGCATGCTTATACGATCAGGGTTCAAAAACCTCTCAAACAACAAATCGTATTCGAGTGGATCTAGCTCAGTTATTTTTAATGCGTAGGCAATGATTGAGCCTGCGGCTGACCCACGGCCAGGGCCAAAAACGATACCTCTTTCTTTGCCCCAGTTCATAAAATCAGCGATGATTAAGAAATATCCGTTAAATCCCATCTGATTGATGATGTTTAACTCAAAGTCTGCCCTCTCCAAAACTTGAGGCGAAAGGAGTTTTTTGGCTTCTGTAATTGTTAACGATTCTACTTGATCTTCAGTCATTTCAAGATAGCGCATGCAAAGACCACGGAACACACCCTCGTCCAAAAATGACTTTTCAGTAACGCCTTCTGGCAAAGGAAACTCAGGTATTAGAATCTTTCCAAGTTCAATATTTACTTGGCATCTATCAGCTATTACTCTTGAGTTTCGTACAGCTTCAGGGCGATCTTGCCATCTTTCGATCACTTCAGTTGGCTTTGGAACGTGCAATTCGAACTCTTTTAAGCTCATGCGATTCTCTTCATCAATAAATGAGCCTGTCTGCACGCATAGCAATATTTCATGAGCATCCTGGTCTTCATGCGACAGGTAGTGAGAATCACTGGTTACCACTATCGGTATATCAAGTGACTCTGCGATCTCAATTAAAACTTTGTTCGCCTTGACCTGTTCATCCCATTTACTTGGATGGTTTGGATGCCCGTGGTCTTGAACTTCAATATAGTAACGGTCTTTGAAAACTGATTTATACCACTTAGCTATTTCTGTCGCTTCATCATATTGTTCTCGCCTAATAGCATCGGCCAGTTCACCACCTATACAACCCGATAATGCGATTATGCCCTCGTTATATTCCTCAATCAATTCGTGGTCTATTCGTGGCTTATAGTAAAAACCTTCCAAGTTAGCAATCGTACTTAAACGCATCAGGTTCTGATAGCCTTTGTCATTCATAGCCAGGAGTATTAAATGGAAGTATAGTTTATCTTTGCCTGGTTCTTTGTCTGTGTGCTTGCGTTTAGCTACGTATGTTTCAATCCCTATTATTGGCTTTATGCCTCCTGAATTTGCCTCTTTATAGAAATCGATTGCGCCTGAAAGTGTGCCGTGATCTGTAATTGCACAGGCAGTCATACCTTGGTCTTTCATATACTCGACCATAGGCTTTATTTTTGTTAAGCCATCAAGCAGCGAATGGTGAGTATGATTATGCAAAGGTACGTAATCACTGGCGCTTAGCGCGCTTGAATCAGCCCCATTAGAGATAGTCTGTTTTTTCGTGTGCCCCATCTACAACTAGTATAACTTAGTCTGTAGTGTCACCTAGGGTGCAGTCTTTGCATTATCAATGGTGCTCTCGACAGACTGGAAAACATCACCGATAAGTGGGATTTCGCTGAACAGTGATAATAGAAATAACAATAATGCCACAACTATAGTCGCACCTATTACGCCACCGAGACCCGTGATAATGCCTTTAAAAAACGCAATGCGATAAATTTTCTTACGGGCACCTTCAGTGATGCCAAGCTGTCCAAGCGAAACGAGAAGCTCACCAAGCTTCTCGTAATCCTTACGCGAAAGATTCTTATCGACTTTATTAGCCATATTCAAATAATTAACTTAGTTAACTATTTCTTAAGCGCTTTCGCTAGTGCCGATTGAGCCTCTTCAGCCTTTTTAATAGCTTTTTTTAACTCTCTCTCATTTGGTTCAGCGTCATTTTTAGCATCTTTTACTTTACTGACAAGATCTTCCTTGGCATCTTTTGCGGAAGCTAAAGCTTCTTTTGCTCGAGCAGTAAAATCGGAAGACTTATCTTTAGCAAACTTCTCTGCCTTATCAATAACCTTTGAGAGCTCATCATGGGCTTTCTTAGACTCAACGACTACTCGGTCTTTGGCTTTTTCAGCAGCATCTTTTATGTCTGCTCTTGTTTCCTTGCCGCTCTTTGGTGCGAATAGAATCCCAGTAACTACTCCAGCTACAGCACCGATTGCAGCACCTATTGCTAGACCTTTTCCTTTGTCATGATTGTCCTTTGACATAACTATTTATCTCCTTTTTTCTTAAAATATTTTGCTGCTTGGCTAATGGCTGATCCAATAGCAGATACGTCACCCACGGTTCGCAGCTTGCGGGTAAATTCTTGCACGTTATGAACTGCATCTTCTGCAGCTTCACTCGTCGCTTTCACGCGCTTAACGACTTTGATAACCAAAACTGCAGCAGCGATCCAAATAATCAAAGAGATCAATAGGACAACGCTCAGAATGATTACTAATACATCATATGATTCCATATCAGTACTATAACACTAGTCACCCAAACGTTTTTGTAAAAATTCTCGCAGTGCAGGTCCTCGCTGCGGATCTAATAGTGCGATATCAACGATAGTCCTTAGATATGAGTCAGGGTTACCGGTGTCATGATAATCACCTTCAATTATTAACCCACATTGGTTTTCAGTCTCAGACAACTCGGTGAATGCGTCAGATATTCGAATCTCTCCGTCAGGTCCTACTTGTTCTTTTTCTAGTATAGGGATGATCTCCGGTGTCAACAAATATCCACTGCCTACCATCAAATTAGACGGTGCATCACTAGCCTCCGGTTTTTCAACGATGCCCTTAACCACAACCGAGCCATCATCATTTGCCGTGACGACGTCAGCTATACCGTATTTACTTACGTCTTCTTTAGGTACTTCTCGAAGAGCTGCCACCGATTTTCCTGTCTTATTATAGGCTTCTAGAAGCTGCTTAGCTGCTGAAACCTCGCCTGTAAAAAAGTCATCTGCAAAAAAGAAAAAGAAAGGTTCGTCGCCTATTAAGTGAGCCGCATTCAAGATTGGCCTTCCGTTACCTTTTGGATGGCCTTTCTGCCTTATGTACACAAAGTTAGCCATTTTTGCTATATCACGCAAACTGTCGGCCACCTCGTTCTTGCCCTTTTCAATCAATTCAGCCTCCAGATCAAGTGACCTATCAAAATGATCTTCAATAGCTCTCTTAGTTGGACCAGTCACAATAATTATATCTTGCACTCCGGCTTCTACTAGTCCTTCAACGACCAACTGAATTACTGGCTTATCGATGATAGGAAGCATTTCTTTGGGCATTGCTTTGGTTTGAGGCAAGAATCTTGTTCCTAGACCTGCGGCAGCGATAACTGCTTTTCTTACTTGTTTGCTCATTTAACTCAACTTTCTTATTAGCATTTCCTTGGCCATACCGGGGTTGGCTTTGCCTTGAGATACTTTCATAACTTGACCGACTAAAAAGCC
>CAYGOR010000002.1:0-18151 GCA_964351635.1 uncultured Candidatus Saccharibacteria bacterium | reverse complement strand
TCATTTCTCCATTTCTGACATCATTGGCAGCTGATTCGTTTGACGCAATTACGCCATCGACAATCTTTTCTATTTCGCTGCTGTCTGAGACTTGCATAAGTCCTTTATCGTCAGCAATCTGCTGCGGGTCTCCACCATCGCTGATCATTTGATTAAGTATTTCCTTAGCTCCCGTGCTGCTGATTTTGTTTTCAGTTGTCATGTTAGCTAAAGCAACCCAGTCTCTTGAGATAACTTCAGTCCAATTAATTTTGCCGTCCGCTATATACTTTGTTATCGGTCCGCTGAACCAATTAACTATAGTTTTAGAGTTTTTATCTGAAGTTTTACTAATTAAATCAGAAATATAACGGGCAGCAATCGGCTCGCCAACGATTGTATCGATCTGTGATTCATCTATCCCTAAACCTCTTAAAGCCTCTCTGTGCACTGCAGGTGACAGCGGCATAGTTGACGCAACTGCTTCTATATCCTCATCGCTCAATACCATAGGAGGTAAATCAGGGTCTGGAAAGTATCTGTAATCGTGAGCGTCCTCTTTTGTGCGTTGAGAAAATGTCTTTTGAGCATCATCGTCCCAGCCGCGAGTTTCTTGAACTATCTGCCCTCCAGCTTCAAGTTCTTTGATTTGTCGCTTTATTTCATACTCAACGGTCTTCTCTACGCTACGGAAGCTATTTAAGTTTTTGGTCTCGGTTCTCGTGCCTAGAGCTTCCGGGTCTTTGGATACGCTGACATTGACATCAAAGCGCATGTTTCCGTGATAAAGGTCTACATCACTAACCTCAGCGTGTTTCATAGCTAAATATAGCTCTTTAGCATAAGCTCTGGCTTCGGCAGCGTTGTGAATATCTGGTTCTGAGACAATTTCTAGAAGTGGAGTTCCAGCTCGGTTAAGATCGACTAAAGACCTACCCTCTCCTGCTGGATGTGAGCTCTTACCAGCGTCAGCCTCAAGATGAGCGCGAGTAATTCCTATTCTTTTTGCTTGGTCATTTACAAAAATTTCCATATGTCCGCCAACTATAATTGGCTCGTCAAACTGAGTGATTTGATACCCAAGAGGTAAATCAGGATAAAAATAATGTTTTCGGTCGAATTTACTAAATTTTTGTGGCTTAGAATTAAGTGCAAAGGCTGCTTTCATAGCTAAAATTAAAGCTTGCTCATTCATTACAGGGAGAGCACCTGGCAACCCAAAACAAATGTGGCTTATCAAGCTATTGGGCTGTGCATCACGGGCATCGTTACTAATAGCCGCGAATAATTTTGTGCTTGTTTTTAACTGAACATGACACTCAATTCCAATAGTTGGAAAATAACCTTCTACAACATAGCTGTCAGATACCTTGTTCACAAAACCCCCAGATCACGTAAAGCTTGCCGAAATGCTATTAGAGACTCTTTTACGCGTGTTTCACTTAGTTGCTCTTGGGATTCATGCGCACGAATATGATTGGCGAATTTGTGCGCTTGCCAAATTGCATCGTTATTACTGAAGGTCTTTTGTGAACTCACCATTCTCTCGCCCATGGTTTTACCGGGCTTATTACGCTTCCGCAGGACAGAATCCAATAGTTGATCAGCTAGCATTATTGCTTGTGGCCAATTAGAGCTATCGGCACATAAACGCTGTATATCTCGCCATTTTCTAGTGTATTTCGATCTCTTTAATCGCTTGGGTGCTCTCTTGTATAAAGCCGCGCTGAGAGTGAGTGCTATTATTGCTGCACCAACGATTGCAAGTATAGCCTCTGGACTCATGACTTAACACCTTCAATAGATTTTGCTGCCGCCAGAACTTCAGCATCATCACCGTATTTTCCGATAATCTGCAGGCCTACAGGTAAGCCTTCCGACATGCCACATGGAATACTTATAGCAGGAAGTCCAGCCAGGCTGACTCCGACTGTCATTATGTCCTGCAGGTACATCGAAAGCGGGTCTTCTTTTTCACCAATTTTAAATGCAGTAGTCGGCGCTACTGGGCCAACTAATAAATCAACACCTTCAAATGCCTGTTCAAATTCTTTTATTATTTTTGCTCGAACAAGCTGAGCTTTCTTATAATATGCATCATAATATCCTGAGCTTAGGACGTGTGTTCCCATCATTATTCGCCGCTTTGCTTCGGCTCCGAAACCATTTGAACGTGATAGTGCGTAGCTTTCTTCAAGTGAACCAGCATTCGGTGCTGAATACTCATATCGCTGACCATCATGTCTAGCCAAATTACTGCTTAGTTCGGCTGGAACAACAATGTAGTAAACAGCAAGAGCTGCGTCTAAAGTCGGTAGACTTACTTCTTTTATTTTCACGCCAGCTGCCTCTAGGCTTTTAATACTCGCGTTTACCTGCTTGCGCACTCCATCATCCAGCCCTTCGGCGAGGTACTCTTTGATAACTCCTACTGTTTTACCGGCTAAATTAAATTCATCTGCCGGAGCAAACGGCTCTTTCATAGTCGTGCTATCTAGCGGATCTGGCTTAGAAATAATAGTCATCAATAGCTCAGCATCGAGCGAATTGGTTGTTATCGGGCCCATGACATCTGTACTGCTAGCCATAGCGACAACACCGCTCCGTGAAGTCCTGCCATAGGTTGGCTTAAAGCCTACTACACCGCAGAAACTAGCCGGTTGCCTTATTGACCCCCCGGTGTCTGATCCAAGACTAAAAGGCGCTAGTCCAAGCGCTACTGCGGCTGCCGAACCACCACTACTCCCACCCGGGACACGGCTAGTGTCGTGCGGATTTTTCGTAACTCCAAAATCGCTATTTTCTGTCGATCCACCGTGTGCGAATGCGTCTAAATTGGCTTTTGCAACACATATTGCGTCTTCCGATTCTAATAATTCTAGTACTGTAGACTGATATGGCGCGGTAAAACCCTTTAACATGTTACTACCTGCCGTGGTTTCCGCCCCAAATGCTAAGTAATTATCCTTAGCAATAAAAGGCACTCCTGCTAACCTACCTACTTTCTTACCTTGTTTGACTTTTTCGTCAATTTCTTCTGCCCTTTTTAAAGCTCTATCAGCTGTTGTAGAGATTATACAATTGTACTCTTGGTTAGAATCGGCTATTAGCTTTAGGCTTTTCTCTACATTAGAGCGTGCTGTAGTTACACCACTACTAACGCTGTCGGCGATTGTCGAAATCATAGGCCAGTTGTGTAAAGCTACTTCGTTACTTTTCATCCAATCATCCGCCCGACTTCAATATAATCACCATCCCTTTTCGGTGGTAACTTGCGCAGATCTTCTGGCTTAGCCTGGTAATCTACTGTCTCATCAGCACGCATTGAGTTACATTCAACACCTACCTGATAGGCTGGTTTAAGCCCCTCGACATCTATAGATTCAAGCTGCTCAAAGTAGTCTAGGATTCGACTAAGATCTTCCTGATACTTTTGGACTTCTTCATCCGAGAGCTGCAAACGACTTAGAGTCGCAAGCTTCAAAACCTGTTCTTTAGATATTTTTGCCATGAATTACTTAACAGTATAACTCAGAAGTCGCGGCAATTAGAACTGAATTGCTGTGTAAATTTATATTAACTATAGATAGTTTGACCACAAATCTTGCTGACTCTCACTCAACTGCTCAGCCGCGCTAACAACTTCAGAAACCTGGTCCTTGCTAAGTTCGGCAACGTAACCAACGCTAATCAAATCGTTTCTCCCTAGTTCATTAACTAGATTAGTTTCGGCGTACAGCCTCTGGGCGGCGTTAAGGCTTTTATCTTCATCACTCAGGAAATCCGCTACAATCTGTCTCGCAATTACCGTCTGATTATCACCTGCGCGTGCTGCAGCTTTATAGGTGTTGTCTGTTGATTCAACTTCAACAGGTCCTGCCTCTGGTTCTGTGCCAATCTCTACGTTTTCATCTTCACTTGCTTCACCTTCAGGCTCATTAGAATCAGTGCTATCTGATTGAGTTTGATCACTATTTTCAACTGTTTGTTGTTGATTATTGTTATCACTGTCGCCTGACTCGTCGTTGCTAGCTAGCGATATGCCAACTATAGCTACTATCACAACTAGTGCGACAGCCAACGGCCTTCCGTACTGATTTAATTTTTCTTTAATATCCATAAGTGGTACCCTCTTTTAATCCCCCACCCATGTTAATGCTTATACTTTTATATTAACAGATTCGCTTTAGTCTTCAAATGCGACTTTAGATCTTGTTGCCAACGAGACTAGTATCAGCGAGATACCCACTATTACGTAAGACCAAGCCTGCAAACCAGTAGATGCGAGTTCTGTTTCTGATGTGGCAGCCAACACGGCTGGTCGATATACCACAACTGTATCATCGTCGTCATCACTGACTACCTCAGACGCATCAACATCGTAGCCGTTAACTGTCGCAATCGTAGGGTAGTCACCTGCTGGAGTATCAGCATCAACAACTGCTTTATATGTCAGCACTACGACTTCTCCAGGAATCATCTGATTTGAAGTTAATGAAGTCAAGCTCCAGCTTCCAGGTGAGTTATAACTGGGATCAGTAGTGATACCTGCAGCTTTTAGATCACCGCGAACATTAGACTTCGCTGTAAAGCTGTTTGATATATAGGTGAATTCATCTTGCAAATTGTCTACAACTACCACTGGCTGATATTCCGCTTCGCTACTGTCACCGTACACAATACCGCCATCTTCCGGAATAGTTATCTCTAAAGTAAAAGTAACCTCTGCTCCCGGTGATACTGGGCTGCTTGCATTGTTGGATTTTTCAATGTCGATTATTGGCATCTGATGGTTGCCTATATAACAATTTACAGTGCTGGCAAATGGCAAGTAAAATTCACCGTCTTCCAGTATTTTTGTCTGAGGTTCATCAAAGTTGGCAACAGCATTTATTTCTATGTTATTCGGCTCTTCCCAAACAGAGTTACAATACAGCGCAGATTGCACCCAGCCGTCTTGTAGCTTTTCACTGACTTTGTAGACACCAAGTCGCAAATTATTAAAGTTGACGGCTCCTTCACTGTCGGTAGTGTCTGCAGCCATAAACTGGTCGCATTCGGGCTCGTCTTCATTTTCTGAATCTATTAACATCATCATCTTGGCAGGTTTAGACTCACATCCACCTGTTATTTCAATATCCCATCCCTCTAGCGTCTCTTCACCTTCGTCAAATTCACCATTTTCATTTTTGTCATGAAATTTTGTTACTTCTACAGAGCTGGCTTGTTCATTTTCGACATAACAATCAATTTCATCTCCGACCTTTATATCGAATTTAATTAGTGGCATGAAGGAATAGTAATACTGATCGTTTCCATAACAGTGAATACCATTAAACAGCCAGCCATCTGTCGGCAGTTCAGACAACTTAACTTCTCCAGCCTGAGTTTCGGGATATGTTGTATAGACATAATTATTAATATGATCAACTATATTATCTGTTAAATTTACTGTGTCGAAGTAGCAATTTGCATTTAATGAGAAGCTATCACTTGATTCGGCTACCGTTATCTCGAAGTTGAATATTTGATCAGTATCGCAATATCTAGCCTCTTTATATACGTTTACAACAGGCGGGATATCGTAATTCCAAACATTACAAACTACATTTTCTCCTGCAATCGGTGCATAAGGGTATCCAACCGCCTGACTATCGATAAAGCAATTCATACTACCCTGCTCGTAACCATGCAGATAGTCCTCTGTAATTTCGAATTCCACATTCGATTCTACTTCAACAATTTCATGATTAGTAATAGTCATATTTTCGCTAGGAGAGCTAGTGTTAGTTTGAACTAAAGGTGCGCCGTTAATATATAGGCTAGCCATATCTGATGTTGAGCTTCCACCATTACTATTTACCAGGTATTTATTAACTATCACATTCGCCACATCTGGCTCACAGTTCGTATTAACAGTAACTGATTCTGACGACACTTCATACCAAGGCCTATCTACCGCAGTGAAGTAATCTTTCTCCGAGCCGACTCCCCAGTAATGCACTTCAACAGATCCGCCATTATAATCTTCTGGGAATAAAATGTTAGAAGCATTGGTATTGTAATTCCAATCAACTGAACCTTCAGAGTATGAAAATCCGTAGCTGTAAGGCGTGTTGTTTTTTGTAAGAGTCACAGACACTTCACCGCAAACTGTTAAGTCAACTTCATAATCTATGCACTGTGGTACAGGATCCTGTGCGGTCAGCCACTGAGCAAGGTTGACTCCTCCTGGTTTTTGCGAAGGATCGCAATAATCGATTGTCTCTTCTTCGCCTTCGGAAACTTCACAGTCGTTCTGCAATATAGATTGTCCTACTTCGGTCCAGTTTAGTCCGTCGTGACTTCCTTCTATCGGGGGGATAATATCTCCCCAACCTGTTTGCTGATTTTTTAGTTCTTGAGCCTGTATTAGGCTGCCTGCAATTGGTCCAGTATGGTTTGCATAGTGATCACCATTATCATCGCCGCCATCAACAGAGCTCTGCGCAACGGTTATCAGGCTGTACGGATTGGATGCTGAACTTGTCGCATGGCATATAGATACTTGTTGTTCTTGGCTATAATGCACTATTGCAGATAGATGGTCCACGTATATTTCAGTATCATTATCACAATCATAAGGTGGCGTGTTTCCTGGATCATTATCCACGATTTTAACGACGAAATTAGTTGCTGATAGGTCATCATTACTTAGGGAAGTAAAGCCGAGTGTGTTAGTTGATCCACCATAAGTGTACGTTTGGTCAAAGTCTGAAAGTGTAAAAAAGCTGGCATCGCTAAAGCTAAGGCCAGCATCTACTGAAACAGAGATTCCTAATCTACACGCTATACCAGTGCTTGAATACGCTTCAGCGTTAACTTCGAGCCCTAGTGCAGTGATTCCGGCTGGTAGCGAGAAGTTAAATCCACTATACCCCTGACTACCGCCTCCAATCTCGGAAACATATGTGTCATCACTAGACTGTACATTAGCGACGGTGCTAACGCTCCAACCGTTAGGTTCTACCGCTGTCGTAGGTACAACTGCAGAACTAGATATTGCACCGGCTAAGCTGGGTGAAACAATAAAAAGACTCGCCGTATAAGCGAGTGATTGACTTGTCACTAGAACCAACGAAGCAACAACCCTAGTGATTTTTTTTGAAATTCGCAGTTTAGACAACATATAGAGCTCTCCCAACTCTTAATTTGATGTCATCATCCTATTTTGACACTGTACGTGTCAAGCTTAAGCATTATGTTCGTGACATATATCACATTTTTGCTTTAACTTCGGCTATGACATCTCGTAGTTCTGCAGCTTTTTCAAATTCTAAATTCGCACTAGCAAGCTCCATCTGGTTCGTAAGATCATGAACCAGGTGATGATACTCGTCTTTAGGAATTTTCTTCAAATCAATATGTTTTTTCTTATCTGTCGCAGATTCTTCTTTACTCAATCTTTCGGCAATCTGCTTGCTAATAGATTTAGGGGTAATACCATGTTTCTTGTTGTACGCCTCTTGAATACTTCGCCGTCGATTCGTTTCGTCAATGGCGGCTTTCATACTTTTTGTGATTTTGTCTCCGTACATAATAACCCTGCCTTCTTGATGACGGGCTGCCCGCCCAATGGTCTGGATTAGTGCAGTCTCGCTTCTTAAAAATCCTTCTTTGTCGGCATCAAGTATCGTCACTAGACTTACTTCGGGCAAATCTAACCCCTCTCGAAGTAGATTTATTCCAATTAATACGTCATAAACACCCATTCTTAAGTCACGAAGAATATCAGTCCGATCCAGGGTATCAACATCACTGTGTAAATACGCGACTTTTATACCTAGCTCTTTTAGATATTCTGTCAGATCTTCACTCATCCTTTTAGTTAGCGTGGTAACTAGCACCCTTTGTTTTTTAGCGACCGTATCTCGAATCTCAGCAATAAGATCGTCAACCTGATGCTCTATGGGCCTAACTTCTATAGCAGGATCAAGTAATCCTGTAGGCCTTATAACCTGCTGGGCTGGCTCTGGACTTCTAGATAACTCGTAATCAGTTGGAGTTGCAGAGACATATACTACTTGGTTAACATGTCGTTCAAATTCACTGAACTTCAGCGGCCTGTTATCTAAGGCACTCGGCAAACGAAATCCGTGATCCACTAGCACTTCCTTGCGAGCACGATCTCCGTTATACATAGCCCTGACTTGCGGAACTGTCATATGTGACTCATCTATCATCATTAGGAAATCATCAGGGTAGTAATCTAGCAAAGTAGCAGGTTGTTCACCTTCCTCTCGCTCGGTTAAGTAGCGGCTATAATTCTCAATACCTTTCACGAAACCTGTTTCTTCTAACATCTCCATATCAAAGCGAGTCCTTTGCAAAATTCGCTGCTCTTCTAGGAGTTTGTTCTCACTGCGGAACCACTTAGAACGACTCTGAAGCTCGTCATCAATTTTAACGAGCGCTTTCTTAAGCTTGTCCTGGGGTGTAGCATAATGACTGCTTGGGAAAATTTTAATTTCATCAGGTTTCGCTACTATCTCACCAGTCAGGGAGTCGATTTTGGTAAGTTTATCTATCTCATCACCAAAGAATTCTACTCTATAAGCTATTTCTTCACCGGCAGGGAAAATATCAACAACATCACCTCTAACTCTGAATGTACCTCTATGAAAATCGATATCATTCCTTTCGTACTGTATGTCTGTGAGATGTCGTATAAACTTATCCCTTACTCTACGCTCGCCTTTTTTGATATGTAGGCTCAGGTCAGCATAGTCAGACGGCGACCCTATACCATATATGCAACTAACACTAGCGACTATAATCACGTCGCGTCTTGTCAGCAAGGCATCAGTTGCGGCGTGGCGCATACGATCGATCTCTTCATTGAGCTGCGAATCTTTTTCAATATAAGTATCACTACGCGGCACATACGCTTCTGGCTGATAGTAATCGAAATAACTAACAAAGTAGTGAACAGCATTATCAGGAAAGAAGTTCTTGAACTCTTCGTATAGCTGAGCTGCTAGAGTTTTATTGTGACAAAGTACTAATGTTGGTCGCTGAGTCCGCTCAATCACTTTCGACATTGTAAATGTCTTGCCTGTTCCAGTAGCACCTAGCAAAGTCTGATGCTGCTCGCCCGCCTCTATACCTTTCGCCAGTTGAGCGATGGCCGCCGGTTGATCTCCTGCAGGGGAAAAATCGCTTTTTAGTTTAAAGGTCATTCATCCTATTGTAACTTATCCAGAACGTTTCGAGCTATCACTACCCAAATTAAATCCATACTTGCCAGCTAAAGGTTCGCATATACTCGCCTTGATGGCCCAGTCTTCGCGCAGTCCGTCTAACTTAACGTCTTTGTTCTTAATATCTAATATATCAATCATCTTCTTTACAAGCCGTTCTGGGTCATCGTCATAAACAACAAGATCTTTTGCCTGTTGGCCCAACTCTTTCAGCTCTTCAAGTAAAGTAGGCAGGTAGTCTGCTAGACCTCCGCTTCCGAGCAAAACTCCGCAAGGTATATGTGACTCAATTGCGGTCGTAAACTCATGTAAACTACCCATTCTACCGCCAACACTAATAACTGCGTCTGAACTTTGTACTAAGTGTATATCGCGCCCCATGTATTGCATACCAGTAAAGTTAATATAGTCGTAAAAGCCGATTGGCAATCGATACTTTTTAGTGTGCTCGCGCAGTGATTTTGCCGGGCTAAAACCTATGCTCATACCTCCTGCGTCTTTAGCGCCTTTAGCGGCATATAGTGGCAACCCGACGGTCGCCCCTGTTGTAGTAATATGACCAGACTTTGCAATATGTACTCCTAGTTCGTATGCCTGGCCACAACTAGTTGCCACTGTGTCTCCTGATGCTGCTCCACTTATACAGATTGAATGTTTCATTTTGCTTATGGTTTTCCCTTTGAACGTCAGTATACCACGAGCTCTTCATTGCTCTGTAGCTGACGTAATAATGCTTGCTCGAAAATCTCTTCTTGCAAGTAGCGAAGCTGTAATTCATTCCACAAACTAGCTTCGAAATGTGCTTTTGAACCGCGCTTTTGCATTGCTAGGTCACTCGCAACATCTACAATATGAAGAGACTGCACTTCATCATCCGCCATATGCGCTAAATAATGCGTGTCAATCCAGAACCCAATTTCTGGGATTAGCCTTGCTAGCTTCATTTCGACACTTTCCCACTCTAAATCACCGAGCACTAGATCTTGGTCTAGCTGCAAGGCTGAACTTCCGGCCATCTTATAGACAACCTGCCAAGTCGGTAGCAAACCGTGTATGGAAGTGAGCTGAGGTTGCTTATTGTGTGCAATTTCTGGAAGCACCACTTGGTGACCACGTAAAAAGTTACGCCTTCGATATGGAAGGCCTTCCATTGCGATGCGATGAGCGGCATGAAGCAATAAACTCAAAGCTAGTGTGCAAGTACCAGCTCTTTTAAGCAATAGTTTAGGAAGCATTAATATACAGGCGGTTTCTCGATTAGCAATATAGAAGCTACTTAGTGAAACTGTATCGTCGAGCTTATCACTCCATTC
This sequence comes from uncultured Candidatus Saccharibacteria bacterium, assembly GCA_964351635.1. Lineage (GTDB taxonomy): Bacteria > Patescibacteriota > Saccharimonadia > Saccharimonadales > SZUA-47 > JAUHWW01. Next base: position 7,620 of record CAYGOR010000002.1, on the reverse strand, counting down.
TTGCGGCATCTCCACGGTCTCCACTGCTAACTGTGCGACGTCTCTACCCTCAACTCTTTTCATTCGAGCGTGGACCTGGGATTTCCACGAACTACTCTCTACATGTAGAGCAATTATATAGAGCACTCTTGGGTCATACCTTTTTAACACTGAAGCTAATGAGCGAAGACCTAAAGTTTTTAAAGTTTTTGTGGGTGGTACCGCCTTAAGAACACGTTTTAGTCCTGCGGGTGTTAATGCTATCGACTGTTCGGACTCGCTTAATCTAGTTGCAGTTATTGATAAGTGACGCGCTACTTTATTCGTTGTGGAATCATGGGTTAAGCGCAATTTACTAAGTAGTTTCGTGTCATCACGAGCTAATTTTTCTTGAAGTGCCGATCGCACCTCCTTCATATCCTTTTCCTGTACGCCAAGTTCAGCCAGTTTCATCTTTGTCTTAACATTCAGTTCTGTAGTCAATCTAATATCTACGCCAGGACGCAAGCTTACATGCTCTAAACGGTCGATGTATGCCCTGAAGTCACGCTCCTTAACGTCTAATAAATCCACTAAAGTTCTAGACATTATTTTGCCTTCTGCAAGCTACATCTCACTAGGATGGTAATATTGTGGTGCGTTTCGGAGGTAATACTCTAACTGGTCTTCTGTTAACAATCCTTCTTGCGCTCCTACATGCTGCACTACATTCATAGAGTTTATTGGTGCCCACAAAAGTGCACCTGGCACGTCTGCGCCTTTCATGAGCGCTGCTGTGAATGTACTTGCAAAGGCATCACCAGCACCTGTTCGTTCTTTAGGGGCCGATGGATCAGGGTATAGGGGCATCTTCCAACGTTTATTTCCATCAGAAGCATATGCGCCATCCGGTCCGTCGGTAACAAGTGCGATTTTGATTCCAACCTCGTGCATTTTGTTTAATTGATCGTTTATGTCAGCGTGATCAGCACCAAATACGTCACAAGCTTCCTCACGATTCAATGCCACGACTTCGGCGCGCTCGTATAGACGGCGCATTCTCTTGTCTAGTTTAGCCTGCATCTGAAACGTTCCAGGCTGAAAAGCTAATTTCACATCCGGATTTTCATCGAGCCAATCGGAAATTTCATCGTGATACTCCATAGCATTGTCGCTAATTGAGCTGAAATATATCCAGCGTGGGATATCATTTTTGCGGAATTTAGGCCAGCTATAATCGTACTCTTCGTGTTTAATCAGGATAGTTCGCTCTTCTTTGTACCATAATACGTAATGATAGTTGCTGACCTTACCAGGATTCTCGTGAATAAATCTAGTATCGACACCATTGTTCTTTAGAGCTCTGACTATGTCTTTACCCCAGTCATCTCCACCAATATTACTAACTAACCCACTGCTAAGTCCAAGTCGAGAGAATGAAACACTTGCGTTAGGCGCGTTACCAACGCCCTCAATTACTTCAGCATGGTCATAAGGAATTTTAGTACCGAGGGGGATATTCAACATTGGACCTTTTTCTGAATCTTGATCCACATATTCGTATTTTTCTATCAAATCGATGAACGCATCAGTTACAACATCTCCAACACTTAACACGTCCAGTTGTTTTTTATTGTCTGCCACTTTTTAGTTGCCTCCTACTTTCGCTTTGCCACTTGAATTAAATAACCCTATCTTAGCTTCAACTACTGATTGTACTGCTGTAATTACTTCATCCATGAGTTTAACTACAGCATACTGTGTCTTATTTTCTTCGAGTACTCGCTCAAGAGTATCTCTATATGCTTTTCTCATGTCGCTGTTTATATTAATTTTCTGTACCCCTACCTTTACAGCTTCTTGGAAATAGTGACCAGGGGTGCCCGATCCACCATGCAGAGAGATATTGCAGTCGATTGCATTTCTTATCTGTTGCAGTAGTTCGATGTCGAGAGCCTTAGGAACGGGGTAGCTGCCATGTAGGTTACCGATAGCAGCCGCAAAGGTGTCGATTCCTGTGGTTTCTACAAAATGCTTCGCACCCTCTGGAGTAGAAAATGTCTTCTTTATTTCATCGAAGTCAAATGCTTCTGTATGGACATTGCTCGATCCGCCGAAATAATGCGGTTCTGACTCGACTAAAGCTCCGGTAAATTTGGCGTAGTTAACCACTTGTTTTGTTGCTGTTGCGATTTCTTCGTCTGAAGCTTCATGGTTAGCTTGACTGACATCTATATGAATGAACTCATAGCCTGCCTCTATCCCGTCGATAGCATCTTGAACAGTAGGTGAATGATCAAGATTGATATACATCTCTACGCCATACTGCTCTTTGTAGTTATCTACCATGTCACGGACATTGTCGATTCCCATTGCCTTCACTTCTCCAGCCGATACTTCCACCAATACGGGAGCGTCCAGATCTTTAGCGGCTCTACAAACAGCTATCAATGTTTCTTGATTGTCTAAGTTAAAAGCTCCGACAGCAAACTTCTCATCACGGGCACGCTGCATCAGCTCTCTTGCGCTTTCGCAGTTACTCCTAATTTGTCTCAAAGATAATGACACTATTTACCCCACCGTTTCATTTAATGGAAGTATACCCACTTATGCTTATCTGTGCAATCAAGAAAACAAGAAGACCAAGCCGACTGTAGATCCGACTAAGGCAAATAGCTTTAAAGCAAGGTGTTCTCTCTCCTTTAAAAAATAATACGCTAGAAACACCGTAAGCACTGCTTTAGTTGATGCTGAAATAGCAGTTAAAGAGGAGCTACCCGAGTTTTTAAGGCTTAGTACAAATGCTAAACCAGCTAATCCGAGAAGTCCGCCATATGACCACACCAATTTATGCATCTTTATGGTTATTGGAGATTTGTTTTTGACTGACCTCGAGTGAGCATAAGCAATAATGAAAGCCAAAATTGCCTGGGCTCCCCAGCCAAATAATAGATAAGTTTCGAGGCCTACTTTGTCTATCAGATACTTCTCATTTACTATTGCAGGACCAATCATCAAAGACACTATTACTGCCAGGGTGGCTCCGACTGCAATGTTGGTGTTGCTGTTTTTAGACTTGGCCTTTACATTCATGGCAACCATCAAGATAACTAGAGATATAATCGATGCGCCTATCCAGTGCTGCGCCTTCAAAGTTTCATCAGCGAATATTGAGGCGAAAATCACTATGGACACAGTTGATAGTAGGCCTATGAAAACTCCAATAGACGCTGGTATGTATCTATAAAGCTTGAGTAATATTAGATTTGTGCTAGCAAATAAAGCACCTCCAGCAGCAAAATTTAGCCACAGACTCTTAACGTCATTAAACTGTACTGCTTGATTAGAAATAGTGGCGTACAAAGCTCCAGCAGCGAATACGCAGACAAAGGACACAACTAATGCGTAAGACGACAAATCTCTCCTATAAAGTCCTATTTTCCGATTTATTATTGATCTGCTGCTGCTTAGCAAAATATGCGCGATTATCGTGATCTGCCAAGGCATGTCTATACGTGCTTTTCAACCAAGCTATGGACCTTTACCATAACGTGTTTTGCGGATAAACCGTAGTGCTCTAAGAGCTCCTCTGGCGTACCCGACTGCCCATAAGTATCACGAACGCCCATACGTATAACTGGCACGGGGTCATGCTCAGAAAGCAACTCACATACAGCGCTGCCGAGCCCACCATTTATTTGAGCTTCTTCTAGAGTAATGACTTTTCTAGTTTTCTTAACACTTGTTAATATTGTCGCGCTATCTAGAGGCTTCACGGTCGGACAATGAACCACTTCAACATCAATCCCGTCGTGAAATAGTTTTTCGGCGGCTTCTAAAGCTACCGGTGTTAATGTGCCGTTCACTACAATAGTCACGTCTTTCCCTGGAGAATACACATAAGCTTTACCAATTTCGAACGGAGACTGTTCAGTTGTCATAATAGGTGATGCATCTCTAGCGAGCCGCAGATAGTTCGGCCTGTTGTCTTTAGCCATTGCAATTGTGGCTTTCTCTGCCTCTAGACTATCACCAGGCACAATGACGACCATATTAGGCATGCTGCGCATGAGCGCAACGTCTTCAAGCATCTGGTGTGTCGCACCATCAGGACCTGTATAGAGTCCGGCGTGTGCCCCTATGACTTTCACGGGCTGATCGTTAAGAGCAATTGTAGTCTTGATTTGTTCCCAGTTTCGCCCAGGGCTAAAAGCCGCATAACTTGCAGTGAAAGGAATCTTGCCTAACGCAGCCATGCCACTAGCTACGGTAACCATATTTTGCTCGGCAATGCCGACTTCAACGTAACGTTCTGAAAATTTTTTAGCGAATGGTTCAATCTGAACCGAACCTGTTAAATCAGCACACAGCGCAACTACCTGGTCGTTATCTTCTCCTGCCTTAACAAGTCCGCGACCAAAACCCTTACGATTTGGCTCGCTGCCCCAGTCTTTATGATCAAGTAAGTGTAAATCAGTCATCGTGTCCATGCTCGTTTTTAATTTTTCCTCTTAGAGTTCGCAATTCTTTTAGCGCAACCTTTGCTTGCTCGTTTGCAGGCGGTGCACCTGCCACATCAGCAAGTCCAACCGGTAATCCGTGCCAATGATAATCATACTCCATGTAGTCCACTCCTTTACCCGGTATAGTATGGGCAATAATGCAGACGGGTTTTTCGACTATAGCCCGAGCCATTGCTGCTGCGTCAATCATCGCTTCGACGTCGTTACCGTCTATCTCAATCACATGCCAGCCAAACGCCTCCCACTTAGCCCTTAAATCTTCCAGCGGCATAACATGCTCAGTAGTGCCGTCTATTTGGATGTTGTTTCTGTCAACAATCGTCGTTATCTGATGCAGATTATACTTTGCTATTAGCATAATCGCTTCCCAGATATTACCTTCATTTAACTCTCCATCACCGGTAATGCAGTATATCCATCTATGCGATTCGTTATTCATGTTCATCGCCAAAGCCATGCCAGCAGCCTGACTAAGTCCGCTCCCGAGAGGACCAGATGTATTTTCTAATCCTGGCAAACTAGTACGTTCAGGGTGGCCCTGTAGCCGAGATTTGAACTTGCGCAAAGTTGAAAGCTCTTTTTTATCGAAATAACCTGCATTAGCCATTGCTGCATATAAAACTGGGGCGCAATGGCCATTACTCATCACCAGGAGATCTCTTTCATTCCAATCGGGCACATTTGGGTCGTGCTTCATGATGTCGAAATACAAAGCAGTCAAAACATCAGCCAGTCCGAGCGGGCCTGCACTATGGCCTGAACCCGCTTTTTCCAACATTTTGACTATGTCTTGGCGGATAGTGTTCGCTACAAGTTCTAAATCTTCAATGCTACGAGTATTATCGTTAAAATTCTTAGTCGCCATATTACGCTTATGATACCAGTTTTAGCAGGTCATCATAAGCTTTTTGCGGATTTTCAGCATTTTTAAGGTAACCGCCAACGTTAAGAACATCTACTCCGGCTTGAGAAATTTGTTTTGCATTTTTAGCATTCACACCACCATCCCAAGATATTTCTATGTCTTTATATTCAGCCCTGAGCTCTTTGACTTTTTCAAGTTGTGATAAATCAGCTTCTCCGCCTTGATAGCCTAAATGGCCGCCAAATACCAATACATGGTCAAATAATCCATCAATCTCGTGTTCTTTCAAGTCTTTAACAGATGATTCAGGAAGCATAGCAACTCCTGTGCGTGTACCATTTTCACGAAGTGTATGCAGGCTAGACTTAAGGTTATCCGATTCTAGATGCAGTATTACTAAATCAGCTTCTAACTGCAGTATGTCGTCGACCAACTCAGCAGGGTCTTGATACATTATGTGCGCATGAGTAATCAAATCGTCAACCCGCCACGCTTGATCTAACGGTAATAATTTTGCAGGCGTAAACACGCCACCTGAAAAGTCCAGATGAACACCATCAGCGTAGCTAGATATCAGTGTCATTTGTTCCCGGAATTCGTGCGGGTCATCAGTAGTTATAGTAGGAGTAATTGTCGTCATAGCTACTATAGTGTCAAATCTAGCGCCAAATTCAAGCTTAAAGTTTAATTAATTGCTTATTGCTACAGATTTGCAATAATTATTAGTCATCCAGCTGAGCTATCCGGCGCTTGTAGCGCGGAGCTGCAGCAAAAGGAGTTTTAAGCCAAGTATCGATAATATTCTTCCACTGTCCCTCGTTGTTATCAAGTATTTCAGCTGGTAGGGCTAATACGTTAGAATCTTCGTCATTTCTACCCTCTTGCGCCGACCTAGTTGAATACCCAAGCACAGCTCTAATACCTTTATGTCGGTTGGCGGCTATCGCCATACCTTGGCCACTGCCGCATATTAGAATTCCTTTAGGATTATCATCATCTGAAGCTTTCATGGCTCTTACAACCCGCAATGCAAAAATAGTAAAGTCATCACTCGGGTCAAGTTTTTCATCTCCTTCGTCGTGTACATCATAGCCACAGTCGTTCAGGTATTGCTCGACCCTTTCCTTCAGGTCGTAGCCATTGTGATCTGCTCCTATATAAATCTTCATAGCTCTACTTGTGAAGTGATTTACCGATATCGCTAACAAGCTCGATTAGACGGTTAGAAAATCCCCACTCGTTGTCGTACCAAACAGCAACTTTAACCAGGTTACCGCCTACAACATTGGTAGTAGGTAAATCTACAATTCCACTATGACTATTGCCGATAAAGTCACTAGAGACGAGCGGCTCATCTGTGCAGTCAACGATTCCCTGATAATAGGGCTCGCGGCAGGCTTTACGGATCGCGTCGTTAAGCTCTTCAACCGTAGTGTCTCTTTTGAGTAGCATAGTAATGTCACTAATAGACACAACACTCGTAGGTACGCGTATCGCCATACCGTCGAACTTTCCTTTTAGGCTAGGTACAGTTTTAGCAACTGCGATTGCTGCGCCAGAAGTTGTTGGAATAATATTTTGGGCAGCCGCTCTTGCTCGCCTGTAATCTTTATGAGGAGCATCCTGCAAGCGTTGATCAGCAGTATAGCTATGAATAGTGGTCATCATCGCTTTCTCAATCCCGAATTCTTGTTCTATGATATCCATTACAGCTGCCATGGAGTTTGTGGTGCAGCTTGCGTTAGAAAATACCACTTTATCACTGCCTTCGAGTACGTCTTCATTTGCTCCGATAACAATTGTCTCGGCGCCATCATCTTTAGCAGGAGCGCTGATTACAACTCGTTTTGCACCGGCCTCGATATGAGCCTTAGCGAGCTCGCTCTTAACAAAAAACCCGGTCGACTCAATCACCACATCAACTTTGTGTTCAGCCCAAGGCAAATTCACGGGCTCTCTTTCTGAAAAAACTGGTATTTTAACTCCTCCGACTATGATGTGCTTTTCGTCACTACTAACCTCTTGTTTAAATTTGCCGTAGTTTGTGTCATACGCCAATAAATGAGCTAGCATTTTGGTGTCTGTTAGGTCATTGATTGCAACGACCTCAACATCACTTCGATCTTGCGCTACTTTGAAGGCGTTACGCCCAATCCGCCCAAAGCCATTTATCGCTATCCGTGTTTTCATACTCGAAGCTTTCGCCCTCCCTTATTTACTGATTATTGTAGCATAAGAACTTTAGAGCTTGTCGAGTTGATTATCAAAAATATG
>CAYGOR010000001.1:525-37769 GCA_964351635.1 uncultured Candidatus Saccharibacteria bacterium | reverse complement strand
GAGGTAGTGAAGTCCAACTTGCCATTTAAATCTACTGTATGACTCCCTAGAGAAGTTGGCACTGATTCTATCCATACGTTGGGCTCAGATCCAGGCAGCATACCATTCACTTCTATACTTATTTTGTCATTACTACTAACATCGAACTTTACAAGCTTCGTAGGGTTTGAAACCAAGATACTGCTACTACCGCTGCGCTCATTTTCTAAAGATACATATTCACGAGTCTTGCTGCCAAATACACCCTGGGTTGGTACAGGAATATCCTGTTTCTCTGGATCAGGCATACCTGCTGTTAAATTACTGGTTGCAGTCAGAATTCTGGATTCATACTTTTGATGGGCTTTAGGATTAGGGTGGTACGTTTCGTTGCCGCCGCATCCATCGCGCCACCCACATATACCAGTACTGAGTATATTCTCAAGCGGATTAATATCATTACCAGCGGTTAGGCCGTTAACAAGGAGTTTGTCGTGATCTTTCGTGTCACATAGCCTGCCGCCCGTTAGAATATCTTCTACATCTACATAAAATACCCCAGCTTCAGCAGCAGCAGCTCGGATAATTTGGTTCATATAGGTGACACTTTCGTTCGCAACTATCCTCTCATCTCTCGTAAGCAAAACGTTAAAGTTGCACGAAGCAACTGGGTCCACATCATCGGAATTTACAAACTGAGGATAACCATGTACATATATCCTTGCCTCAGGAGCAGAACTTCGTAGGTTCTTAAAAGCGTTAGCTAGATGAATTTTTTGCCCAGCAATCCTCACTCCAAGTTCGTCATATTTCTCCGTTGCCTTATCTGCCAATTCACATGTCCCTGGATTTGCAATTGCCAAGCAACTGCCCAAAAATCCACCAAAGTCAGCGTTGTTTCCGCCAATAGACAGAGTGATGGCTTTGGGATGACTCTGTGACACAGCATCTAATTGTTTACTTTCTCCACTCTTGAAAAGCCCGGAGAATGACGGTCTATACTGATTGTCGCTCGCACCATAGACCTCCTCACCTGCGTCAATGTCAAAGGAGCCAAGAGCTCCTCCAGTAATATTATGAATTTTGGCTCCAGAGCAGGCTACTGAGTGAAAAAGACTGTCTGCTTGTGGGGTCGACGGGCTGCTAAGATATCCGAGCTCTGTCGCTATTAGGTATGGGTAGCTTCGGCGAGACAGATGGCATAGGTTACGACCAGCAAAAGTTGATTTGTCACCCTGCTCGTCTGTCCCTGGTTCATACCATTCACCGCCCTCAAGGTCTCCCTCGCCAGAAGCGAAGCTGTCGCCCATGGCTAAATATCCTTCGGCGGTAGAAATATAATCATCAGCCGTTATCGCTATTTCTCGCCATGAGTAATCAGGCTCTCCTGAAAACTTCTCGCCAAACGCAAATTTGATAGTGTCGCCTACTAGATCAAAATATGCACGCCTGTACTGGCGGTTCGCGTTGCCTGAATAGATATTTATAACTCCATTGTTATGCGCTTCTACCAGCAGGTCGCTGCTTTCCACGCAGCCAGGAGTAGTGCTAAACCCTGGCACGGCTTGTTCATTCCAAGCTCCAAAACCGTAGCTGTTCTCACAATTTTCGGAATCTATAACTGTTAATTTGTTGCTTGTTTGAATTGATAGATATTGCCCACTTCTATCAACTGATAAGCTGTCGATTTTGCCGCTACCAACATATTTTACTGGGGTCAACCTAAGCGTATCTAGGTCAATCTTATGTATCCAGCCCCTTGAGTGAACGGCGACGTATCTACCATTGGACGAGAACGAATGAAGCTTAGCTGTATAGTTTTCGCCGCTAGATAACTTTAAGGCAGTTTGCACGCCATTGTGTTTATGAATAGCCTGCACTCCGCGTCTATGAAGATTGGTAGATTCTATAAACGTTGTCGTGTGATGCAGTCTATATTCCGTGCTGAACGGATACTGCCAGTCTTGCAGCAGCACATGTTCACCAGCGGGTGCTGGACTGGGCAACATCGATTCTAGCTCCCAGAAATTATTAATTGAACCTGTTGGAGAATAAAGCTTCTTGCCGTAACGTCCAGGGCTATTAAATGCCCCGTGGCTATTACGAGTTATGCACTGGTTTGGGCGGACTTCACTACTGTTGAACTGCTCGATCAAATCGGCAATTGTGCCGCTAAACCCTGTCGGGCCGTAAACTTCTTTCTCGACTACAGTCATGATTTCGCAGTTAGGGTCTTGCGTAGTTAGGCTTTCGCTGATTGTGCCTAAGTCTTCGAAAGACAGTTGCCCATCCCAGAGGTGGGTTGTCGGTGTCTGGGCGGTTACGATAGATAGCGGGGCGAGAGCATAAAGTAGTGCAGCTAAAGAAAACAATCCTGCGCTAAGATAACTCGCAACACGCCTCATGATAATCACTATACTTGCAATTAGTTACCTGGTAAAGTTATCCCGATATACTTCCCTGTTAAGTGCTATTATGGCACTATGCCTAAAAAGAAACATATTGTAATAGATGCCCGCATAAGACCTGCCTCAACTGGAAGGCCGATTGCTAGGCTTTTAGAGCATTTGCAAGAAATAGATGCCGAGCATGATTACACGATTCTATTAAAAGAAGATGACGATTGGCGCCCAACCAAGAAAAACTTCAAGGTAAAGAAAATAAATTATCCTATTTTTAGTTTTAACCCGCTTAATCAAATTGGGTTGGCATGGCTTTTATATAGACTAAAGCCAGATCTGACGTATTTTACTTTGAGTCCTAGTCAACCTTTCTTGTTCTTTGGTAAGTACTTAACCTTTACTCATGATTTAGGTATGCTGCAGTTCGCTAGAGCTGGCCGATTACCCGAGTGGGCACATTCTCTGAGGATGAAGGGGTATAGGTTTCTGCTGTGGCAGGCCCATAGGCTTGCTGAGCATATCGTTGTGCCGACGCAATATGTAGCCGATGAGGTGAATAAATACCACCTTTTTACTAACCGCAAAACTTCGGTACTTCATGAAGCCAGCGAACCCCCGCTGCCAGGACGAGCAAAAACCCCAGAGAATCCGCCGTCTGAATTCATCATGTACACCGGTAGTGCATTCCCTCACAAAAACCTCGAGCGGCTAGTTACCGCCTTTGGCATACTGCGCGAGCAACACGAGAATCTCCAGCTAGTATTTGTCGGCAAAAGAGAATACTACAGCAAAAAATTGGAAAAGTTCGCCAAACAGCAAGAATTAAGCGATCATGTGATATTTACTGGCTTCATCCCTGACGAAGAGCTAAAGTGGTATTTCCAGAATGCACGGGCATACGTATTCCCTAGTCTAAACGAAGGCTTCGGATTACCTGGGCTGGAGGCAATGGTTCACGGCTGTCCAGTTGTTAGTTCTGACGCAACCTGCCTTCCTGAGGTTAACGGAGAAGGAGCGCATTACTTCAACCCATTAGACGAGCACGAAATGGCTGAAAAAATAAACGAGGTCATCAGCTCAGAATCACTTAGGAAAAAACTCATTCTAAAAGGCTATGAAAACGCCAAGCGTTTCTCTTGGAATACATTCACAAAAAAACATTTAGAGCTTTTCAATAAATACTTGGGTGATTAGCTAGTACTATTCAGCGACCATTAGAACGATGTGGCGATCGCGGCCTTCACCTTCTGACTCTGTTTTTAGACCATAATCATCTGCTAATTTGTGGATTGTTCGTCGATCGGCCGCATTCATTGGCTTAAGATGCATTGGCTCTCCAGATGTTTTAACCTTTTCAAGCCACTCTTTTGCCGTATCCTCAAGGCGAGCTGCGCGCTGTTTTTTATAATCAGCGATATCGACATTAACCCTTTCTAGGCTGTATTCGGCGGTCTTTAGAGCCATCGAAGTTAGAAACTGCAATGAACGCATAGTTTCACCACGGTTTCCAATAAGAAAACCGTTTAGGTGTGTGCTCGGGACGTTTAATTCGATTACTTCCCCGTCCTCACTGGTAGCGTAGACGTCTACGTTTAATCCAAAAAAGGACAATATGTCTTCTAGATACTTCTTTGCAAATTGAATCGATTCTTCTGAACCTCGACCATCTGACATTACTTCTTCCTCCGTTTATTAGTGGATTGCGAAGCCTTTTTCTTGCTTGTAGGTTGGCTGGTTGTGATTTTTTTCTTGCTTGCCGTTTGAGGCTTATCTAATCTGCTTTTGCTGACCACCTTTGCTGTCGAACGCATCAAAGATTCATCTTGCTGAAGTAAATGCCTCTGCTGTAAATATGCAATTAAGCCACTGGTGAACCAGTACAGTGCTAGGGCTGCTGGGAAGCCTATGGTTATGACAAATATAATAATTGGCATAAACATACCCATGTTGCGTCCCATCGCAGCATTTACTTCGCTGTTGTCGGGCTCCTTGCCTGTCTTTGCGTCGCTAAGTATGTCGCGCAATTTGCGGGCGTTCTCTTCTTTTGGCATTGTTTGGCGGATTTGGAAAAACTGAGTAACGGCAGAACCGAGCACTAGTAAGAATGCTGGGAAATAAAATCCAGCTTCGTTATCTACTGCAGACCTTCCAAGATCTACAAGCCCTACAAAAGTGTTATCGAACATTGAGGGATCGGCTTCAATGGCCTTCATGTGCGAAAGGCTTTGAATCGGCTCATAAGAGAAACTGACGAGCTGACCTGGATCGTTAACAATTCTGTTTAGACCTGAGAATAGCGCCAGGAAGATTACGATTTGAACCACAAGCATGCCAATGAAACTAAGCGGTTTTATCTCTTTTTCTTTATAAAGCTCCATCATCATCAAGCTTTCTTGCTGACGATTTCCTTTAGCTGCCTTCTTGATTTTCTTGATTTCAGGGGCCATTTCTCTCATTGCCCGGGTATGTTTTAGCTGCTTGCGAAGAAGTGGATACATAGCCCAGCGGGCTATAATCGTAAAGATAATTATGGCAATACCGAAGTTATGGCCTGGCAGTACTGCATATATTAGGCTGAGAACATTAAAAATTGGTTGCACAAATAGTGTCGTTAGCACGATATTACTCCTTAATACTAGTGTAGCACGCGTGCAATTACTTTCTTAGTAAGCATTGCAATCTCTTCACTTAACTGACTGCTGGGCATACTGCCAACAGATGCGTCTTTAACATAAATTATGCAATCAATGGGCAAGCCAGATAGTCGCTTTTGCTGTCGAACAGCTTCAAAAATTCGGCGGCGTATCTTATTTCTGTCTACAGCTTTTGCAGCGACCTTCTTGCTAACAACTACCGCTAATCGATAATCGTTATTGCTGCCACTGCACTTGCACGCACGGGCACTGATGACATTCGCCTGAAAGTTAGAGCCTTTCAACTTACGAATGGCGTGCGGACCGTGAAATCGATTTTTCTGTGCAATCATAATAATAAGTGTAGCCTTTTTTGCTCAATAGCGCGCGACAACCAAAAAACCAGCCTACTAGCTACGAATATAGGTTCGAAGGTTAGAGCTGGCTTTAATGAGTTAGTCTAGCGCGACCCTTTTCACGGCGGCGCTTAACGACTGACTTCCCTTGTCTGGTAGACATTCTTTTTAAGAATCCGTGTACCCGGGAGCGATGTCGCTTTTTTGGTTGGAATGTTCTCTTCGGCATAGTTGGACTAGTGTACCACTGTTACAGCAAAGTTTCAAGGGCTCATCTCTTGTTAGTTTAGCGGTCTTAAAGTAGTAGTGGAAAGTAGAAGATATGTTAGCTCATAGTTTGGAAAACTCTGCAAAACCCTCGCATTATGTGTTGGCTTATCCACTATCCACAGTTATTGTCCACATAATTAACAGGGGTAAAAACGTCTTGTGGATAAATATACCTCTAAAGTCGCCATTTTTGGTGTTTTTGTGGTGTTGTGAAAGTGGCTGTGGAAAACCCACTCATTTCTGCTACTATTTTTACAAGCGACTTAATAAAAAGTGATGAAGAGGGATAGCAGTGCAGGCAACTGGCGGAATATGGCAAGCAGTTCTAGGAGAGGTTGAATTGACCGTGACTCGCGGACAATACGTAACGTGGTTCAAAAACACTGAGCTACTAGAATATTCCCCTGAGTCGGCAGTTGTGGGTGTTCCTAACGTTTTTATAAAGCAGCAGCTCGAGAGACGGTATCAAGACACCCTAATGGATTTGCTGGATAAAAACGGCGTTAGACCAAAAACCATGGAGTTTAAAATATACAGCTCTCCGTCTACCAGGGGTAATAAACCTCGCCGTAACACTGATGCGATTGAACTCAACACCGATTTAGCTGTGCCGTCAGTGAAGAAAAAACCCGCTGAGACAAGTTCGGGTGTGGCACACAAGTATCGACAAGGTCTGAATAGCAAGTACACTTTTGATTCTTTTATTGTTGGTGGAGCCAACGACCTAGCGTACGCAGCCTGCCAAGCCGTTGCGGCAACTCCTGGGGAAAAATATAATCCTTTGTTTGTATACGGCGGCGTAGGTATTGGTAAAACTCATCTGATTCAAGCTGTTGGTAATGAAATACTGCGCAGAAACCCCAGTGCGCATGTCGTCTATGTGTCTACAGAACAATTCGTTCAGGAATTTCTCGACGCCATTCGTTTCAAAAAGAATACTGAGTTTGCTGGACACTACCGAAGCGCAGATGTGCTGATAATCGATGACATCCAATTCATTACAGGCAAAGAAAAAACCCAGGAAGAATTTTTCCATACGTTTAACGCGCTCCACCAAGCAAACAAACAAGTGATCATCAGCAGCGATAAACCTCCGCACGAAATAGCGACCCTGGAAGAACGATTAAAAAGCCGCTTTGCTATGGGGATGTCTGTTGATATGAGGACACCCGAATTCGAAACACGGGCTGCAATCGTGCAGGCCAAAGCAGAAACCCAAAACTTAAATCTACCTGCTGACGTAGTTGAGTTCCTGGCAAATCATGTAAAGACAAACATCCGAGAGCTCGAGGGAGCGCTAAACCAATTAGTGGCTTTCTGTGAAATGAAAGGCTTGGACCCGGACCTAGCAGTTGCAAAAGCAGTTTTAGCAAATAGTTCTAATCGCGCTAAGCACATAACTCCTAAGAAGCTGCTGGAGACTGTGGCTGACTATTATTCTGTGCCGCTTACTGACATATTGAGCCCAAAAAGAGATAAAGAGATCGTTGTTCCAAGGCAAATTGCAATGTATTTAATGCGTGAAGAGCTGCACCTGAGCTTCCCTAAAATTGCCCACGAATGCGGACGCAAAGACCATACAACAGCAATTCACTCGGTAGACAAAATCAGCAAAGAATTAGCTATAAATCCCGTTCTCAGGCAGCAAATTAGCGACATAAAGGACCGAGTTTCATGAATTTTCTACCTAAAACCTGTGGAAATGCTGTGCAAGCAATGTGCGCAAGAGTTTCTGAAGCGGTGCAAAACATGAGTAAAGAGATGTCCTTACCCACAGCTACTTTTTCTCGATCATCATTAATCCACACAATAAACCTAGGTAACTCCACCGCTAATCCACTGCGTTTTTCCCGTCAAATAACAGATGGTTCGGGTTACTTTTCCTACTTCTCCACTGCACCTATAACTATAACTACATTTAAATAACTTAAAGGGAGACCAGAGCACATGCGACTTACAGTTCATCAAGAAAATTTAGCAAAAGCCCTAGCTAGTGTTTCAAGAGTGGCTAGTAGCCGCGCTAGTCTGCCAGTTCTATCAAACGTACTTTTAAGAACTAGCGGAAACAGGCTGACTGTTGCAGCTACTAACCTTGATATTGCAATTACAGAACACGTTGGAGCTAAAGTAACCACTCAAGGCGCGATTACAGTTCCAGCTAGATTAATGCAGGATTTTGTAGCTAGTTTACCTCCAGGACAATTAAAACTAGATGTTGATGGAGTAAAACTACACATAGAAGCCGAGCGGTTTAGTTCGACTATCAACGGTATGCCTGCTGACGAGTTCCCTGCTATGCCTACGATAGATAACGCCAAAGAACTGATCTGGTCAGCTCCAGAGTTAAAACAAACTCTTAGCCAGGTTTTATTTGCAGCCTCAACTGACGAAACGCGGCCAGTACTTACCGGCGTAACATTACAGGAACAGAAAGGACACTTGATATGCGCGGCAACAGACTCCTACCGTCTTGCAGAAAAGCGTCTTAGCAACAAAACTGAAGCTGGGCTGAACGTGCTTCTTCCAGCTAGCTCATTAGCTGAGGTATCAAGGGCAATAAAAGATGAGTCGAGCGATGTTGTCATGACTTATGACGATAACCAAGCGAGGTTTATGGTAGACGAGGTAGAGATAGTCACGAGACTTGTAGACGGACAATACCCAGAGTACGGCAGACTGCTTCCTAGCTCATTCGAGACTACAGCTGTAGTTGAGCGTAGCGCCATTACAGAAATAACAAAAGTTTCAAGCCTGTTTGCAAGGGAGTCAGCCGGTAGCGTCACGCTGAATATAGATGCTGCGAAGAAACAAGTAAGCATTAATTCTATCGCCTCTCAGGTTGGAGAAAATACTGCATCAGCCGAAGCTGAGGTAGACGGTGACGCCGTCATCACTCTAAACTCACGGTATATTATGGACGCACTCAATGCATTTAACGGAAAACAGATTAAGATAAACATCAATGGCAAACTTGATCCATGTGTATTCACCGACCCGCAAGATGAGTCATACCTTCACGTAATTATGCCAGTCAAGAGTTAGTACGCGTAAGATAACGCTATACTGATAAATATGATCCAGTCCCTGCAGCTTCAACACGTTCGCTCTCACCAAAACAGCCTTTTTTCTTTTAATAGCGGGGTTAACATTATTGTTGGGCCTAATGCTAGCGGAAAGACTAACGCCCTCGAAGCGATTCATATGTTACACAGTGGCCAATCGTTTCGCAGTAGTGATAGCGAGATGATCTCGTTCGATGATGAATGGGCCCGGATAGACGGTTCTGTGGCTGGTGAAAACAGATCGGTTAAGTTAGCCGCTGGAGGAAAGAAAAGTTTTGAGGTGGCTGACGTTGAATACAAAAGACTTCCACACAGACTAAAGCTTCCTGTATCTGTTTTTGACCCATCTCACCTGCTGCTTTTAAGCGGTGACCCCGAGAGGCGGAGGCGCTATGTGGATGATTTTATTGCTCAGGTTGACGCCAAATATGACGAGAGTTTGCGAAAATACCGGCGAGCCTTGCAGCAAAGAAATAGACTGCTCAAGTCTGATTCGGTGCAAAGCGACCATATGTTTGTCTGGGACGTTCAACTGTGTGAGCATGCAGGGATTATTACCAGACTGCGCGATTACTACATTAATATTCTAGGTCAGCAGGCAGCTGAAGCTTATCAATCGATTAGCCTCTCAGAGGACAAGCTGTCTATTTCTATAGACAGTAAACTGCCGATTGAAAACTACGCAGATTCACTTGCTAAAAAATTGAGAGACTCTTTCGATTTAGACAGAATTAGAGGCTATACAGGAAATGGTCCGCATCGTGATGACATTAGCTTTGTTCTTAATGCCCATGACGCACGCAGCAGCGCTTCACGCGGTGAGAGCCGAAGCATTGTCCTATCACTCAAACTAGCGGAAATGCAGCAGCTGAGCGAGCTTTCAGACATTCAACCAATATTTCTACTAGACGACGTTTTTAGTGAGCTTGATGGAAAGCGTCGTCGAACACTAGCCGATAATCTCCAGCAATACCAGTCATTCATAACTACCACTGACGCGGACATTGCCGCCGAACACTTTTCTGACAGCAACGTTATACCAATAACATAGTTTCTACCGCTCGAAAGGTTTATTGTCTGGGTCGTCTGCAAAAGATATTATTTCTTCTATTGAGGAGAATGTACCAATGCCGTTTATAGCCAATAGTACCTCACTCTCAGGATACTGACCCTCGAATAGGTTTTGCAGTATTGTTTTTGTTTTTACAGCTTCTTCGCGCGAATAACCAGGCAGAAAGCTAACTACAATTTTGTCTTCAGAGTTTAAATATCTTATTGAGTAATTATCTTCTTCTATAGGTAGAGATATTATAACTTCGTTCTTTTTGCCACCTAAGTTTAACTGCTCGTCAACATTTTCTCCCGTGCTTTGATTTGTTACTGAAAGACTGATTTTACCGCCGCTAAATTTTTGTACCTCAAGTTTTATATTGTCATTCAAGGCATAGAACTTGCCTTCGAATTCAGCAGTATCACCATTTATGGCGGATTTTGTAATTGTGAAGCCATAAAGAGTATCTGGGTCGGTAAAACTAGGATTTGTTATTTGTACAAAACGGCTTAAGTCTTCCTCGATCAGTCTATACGTGTCGTCGTTTTGGTTTAAGAAGCTATACAATTCACTCGAACTATATATAACCGCGTAGCTAACACCTGCCGCGTCCCCTTCGATTAGTTCATCCTCGTTAGGGTTTACAATGTCTCCACTTTGGTTAACTAAGTAAAGTCCGATGACAGTAGCTAAAATAATTGTCGCTACAATCACTAGAATTAATATTGATCTATTTTTTCTCATATTACCTTCCATCTACTGACCAGTGCCAACCTTCGTAGCCTGAGCCATTACGATTTTCTCCTTTTCCTAGTTCAAATAATCCAAAAACTCCTGCATTTGAGACAAGCCACTGGAAACACTCATTTAACTGAGCGGATGAATAGGACTGAGGGATTAGTGAGCCGTCACAGTTAAAATCTATCGCAAGCCCCATTTGATGATTCGAGTAGCCTGGTGGCGCTCCTCCAGGACAACGAGTGTAATCACTATACGAAGCTTTTGGATAAGGAGGTGGCGTCGGCGTAATGCCGCCCGAACTACACCATTTAGTATATATTCCAATTTGACCGTCCATATCTCTAAATATTCCATTTAGCTCTAAAGGAACGCCACTTCCTCTCGCTGTGTTGAAGAGTGCCAGCAGAGGACCCGATAACTGTGAATTAACGCGACTTGTGCGGCCATTCACGGTAATGTTACAGAGGCGAATCGTAGTTTCTTCACCTCTTCTGTACCCCTGAGTAATTCCTGCGTCTTCGGTTCCGGGTGCACAAGGAACAGCGCTTGTGTCAGCTGACTCCATGTCAACAATAACGCTACCATTGATTCCGGCAGCACAAGTCGATGATTTGAATGAACCTGCAGGTAAGTTTGAGTAAGTGTTGAATATTCGAACACCACGCTCTCGCCTGTCAGCGATCTCGTTGGCTTTTGATTCTGCTGTGCCTCTAGGGGGAGGAAGGACGGCTGCTGGCCGCTCGAACTCAAGCAAAAATACATCGGACGCCCTCTCAATTGTGACATCAGGATCTTCCATCACTGCCTTAACTCCCACGTAGGACTCGCTTAATTCTTTCAATAGAAAGTCAAGCTGTAGCCCTAGGTCACCGCTAGAGCGATTTGTCTCACTTGCATATGCAATCAAGTTGTCCTGTCGAGGGCCGTAAGTCCACTGAGCAATACCATAACCATACTTACCCCGTATTTCATCTATCGGTAGCTCAGGGCTCCTGTTGTCTGGGAAGTTTGCGGAAAACTGTACAATTTGGGGATCCATTGTTCCGGCTGACTCTTTGTCGAGGTTACCCATAATTCCGGCCGCAGCCTCAGGAGATAGCCCTATTCCAGCAGGGTCAGTTAAGTAATTCCATGCGTTCTGGTAGAGCTCTTCTTTAGTTGCGTTGCCTGCTGAAATATCCAGACTGCAGGCTTGGGTGGTAGTGAATATGCGGTCACGAAAATTCTCTGACCTATTTACGGAATTTAAGTCATCCGTTGTGAATGGCAGTAGCTCTGCAGACACTGAGATAGATTGTGAAAACAGCAGAATCACTACGGCTAGCATTACAACAAACGGCTTTGCCTTAAGGAAGAGCATCTATAGCCTCGAGCATTGAGTTAACTTGCTTGTGAATATAGGCTCGTGAGTCTGAGCTAGACAGCTCAACCAAGAGAGTCGGGCTGCCTGTCAGTGAATTAAACCAAGCATCCATGGAGCCGCTCTGTTCAACATATTGCGTTCGTCCGTTACCTACGTTCATCCCAGACCGACTGCTGTATGCAACCGCTACTTCTATTGGCGTGTTGCCGACGGGGGCAACATAGTCTAGGTTAGCGTGAAAGCTAGCAAACAAATCTACCTTGCCGAGCGAACGTAAAAAGTCAGCAACAGCTTTTGTTTCTGGTTCGCTCTCAGGTTCAGTACCTCGGTAATTTTTGTTGGTTGGGTCAGTGGACCCCGCGCTAGACCAGTTGTAGTCCCAGTTCCTGTTGAGGTCTACCCCTATCGTGATATCACTTCTATTAGATTCGTCAGTTCCGGTGGCATTTTTTCGCTTGCTAAAAGGTACTCCAGACTTATTTATTTCAGGTATTGCAATTAGTTCTACGTCGTCCGGCAAATCCGTATTGTATAAAAGTTCATGAACCAGGAACTGACCTGCGTTCTCTGAGCCGTGTATGGACGTACCAATAACGACACGTCGGGGTTCGCTAATATTTGGAGCTGCGTTTCTGACGTATACGTTAATTGGTTGTCCAGCGCTGTTCTGGCCTAATACTCCTGTAGGAGTCAAGCCAGACCAGTCAGCGTATCTACCAGTCCTGACAACAGTAGTAGGTGTTTCGTGCTGGTTATAGGGTATGGTCGGGCCATCCAATCCTGTGAACGAGCTTTGAGTCCCGACCAATGTACTTATTGACGTTCCGGGCGGGTCAGGGCTGAAGGCTTTTGTTACCATGTCGACCATTGCCTCATCTAGCATGCATAGGCTCGTCGCCGCTTTATCGTTTTCCCTGGCTTCTGCAAAAGCTGCTTTTTCTTCGGCGCAGAATTCTTCTGTTAGCTCTTCTGGGTCAGTTTCAAGCTGTTCTACAGTGAATGCATGCTGGGTAACTCCAAAATTAGATTCACTGTAAACATTACTAGGTATGGCCGCACTTGCCTTGTTACCAAATAGGCCACCAAAAAGCGAAGCAAAGTTCACAGGGCTAGGCAGCTGGGACGCTTGTCCGGCAAAAGGCAGTGCAAATGAAACTCTGGTTAAAGACGTGGCGGCTAATGAGTCTGGATTAGTAACGTCTAAATAGCGAGCAAAAACAGATTGACTCTGCAGTTTCTCCCCTCTCCAGTCGGCTATAGCTACGTCTAGCTCTTCGGCATCTTCTTCTGATATCTCGCCGGCCCCAAAACCTTGGAACTGGCCCTGCTCATCCTGATAGCCACCTAACAACTGGTTGTACGAATAATCAAATGCTGCTGCCATCTGATCAAAAGCCCTCCAGCCAACCGCAGTTGCATCAACACTAATTGGTAATCCTTTGTTTATTACTGTGTTAAGAACGCTTGCGAAATGAGTTCCTAGATACTCGGTAAAGCTACTCACGCCAGGGATTTTGTTTATAGCAAAGCTAATGAGCCCACCTACCGCCCCAAAAACTCCATCAACCGCCTTCAGCCCTCTTCTAGCAGTATCGCCAACGGTCTCAGCACAACCTCCTTTAAGGGAAAATATATAGCAAGTTCGCCATTCTTTTAGGAGATGGTCTGTAGCGAATTGGAACTCTGGACCTGACAAAAACTCCTCCACAGGTACATCGGGCTGCAGGCTGTTTTCTGGGCACACAAGCTCTGGGGAGTCTTTAGGGATTAAATACCCATCGTTGCAACTCAATTCACTAGTAGGCTCGCCGCTTGCGAGCGACTGATAGAACCGACTCACGTTGAATCCAGTTAGTTGCTGGAAAGTAGCACTAATTTCGGGCATGCCTACGCTGAAATCCTGAGCTTCTTCTATGCCCGACACAATAGTGGACATGAAAAGCATAGCTGCTTGCGCGTTACGGTCTAGGATGAATGCCTTGAGAGCTCCTGAATCAATGGCAGTGTCAAATCTATCAATTAGGTCTAGAATAATCGCCGCTCCATAGATGGCTCCAACTCCTGTTGCCGCAGACGAAATGGCTGTAGCGACCTTAGGTAAAGCTTGCCGTATAGTGATGTCTAAGATTTTATCTACCAGATATTGAGACACTTTCTTATCTCCTATTTCGTCCACGATCTTCCTGAATGCTTCGTCGTCGGCTTTCCCCAAGAGTTTAAGAGAATCTTCTAATCCTGTGTTTTTATCTATGTCACAGGAAGACTGAAGCATGCAAAAAAGGACAGCCCCTCCCCTGGTGCTTATTGGCTCCGCGACCCTTGCTATCATAAGTAATTGCCTACGTTTAAAGGCCGAGAATCGAGTGTTCAGCTCGTCCGCTTTATTACGGGCCCCACAGATTTTTTCATTCACCACGAAGCTCAGGCACCACTTTACACCATATCTGCTCCCGACTGACCTCAAATGTCTTCGTTTTAGTACACCTTCATAATTGGTCTCTTTCCTGATAAGGTCCTCTAGCTGACGAGAGGATATTCTTTGACCGAAAGATGTGAGCACTTTGCCGTCTCTGCCAACAAGGTCTATTTCATTTGTATCTGCTCTGCGCTGAAATGTTACGCCAGCACTCTTTTCCAGCCGACTTTCCAGCCTTGCATCATTCCAGCCCGTTATCGCAGTTCTAACTAATCCCGTAGACTCATTGACTTTAATGCAGCTCGCAGTTAACGTTTTACCGCAGCGGCCATCTTTTAGACTTGGGGCTACGTTTTTAGTCACATACTTGCCGACATATTTATCAAATCGTTTTTCAACAGCGTAGCTCATGCGGTCGGAGAATCGACTAGTTAGTTTGTCTAGCGCGTTGTTCATGGCAAGCTGCGGTATCGCTAGAAACGCTCCTACCACCGCCAATGTGACGCCGATGCCTCCGACTAGCGCATATATACCCTTCTTTTTCTTGCTGTTATTTTTTTTGATTTGGGCGTTGCGCTTGGCTTGATCAGTTGCATTTGCCCATGAGCCTTTATCGGGATCATTAGCGAAACCAAACTTGTTTAACTCATCGTCGCTGACACCACTTTTATCCTGCCCGTCTTCTGGTGTGGCGTCATTTTCTTTAAAGGGAATCTCATTGGCGCTGTTCGACGAATCAGGCGCCTCTGAATTTGAATTTTCCTTAGCTTCTTCGCTGTCTGAGGCGTCTTTTGAGTCCTCATCCTCTAAGGTAGGATTGCCGTCATCGTCAATATTCCCGTCAGCAATACGATCACTAGCGTTCGGCGGGGCAAAAACTGGTGCTTGGCCCCCGTTTCCTACCGAACTGCCAGTTGAATCATCGGGCGCATCGGGCACTACAGATAAGTGACGTGGTCGAGACCCAGATCCGCCAGCTGGTTTTTTCGCCGGTCTTCGGCGCCTTGGTCCTTTCGCAGCCGAAAGCTTTCCAGCCGGAATTCCATCGCCCTTACCTTCGCCCTGGACTATCTTTAGGGTAGCCTTGATTTTTTTAGGGCTTTTGTCGCCCTCATCATCGGCTAAATTTCTTGCTGGTTCTGCCATCTTGTTGCGCCCTCGATGGTTTAGTGTTTGTTTAGGTTAAGTATCATCTCAGATTTACCGACTCATTATACCCCGATTGGTCAAGATTCACCTGCTGTTGCTGGCGTTGCTGTTCTAGTTGCTGAACCTCTTCCGGGTTCGTAGTAATGAGAGAGGTTTCAGTCGGCGAGGCAGTAATCTGTATGTGTACATGATTTTCACCCGCAAAGAATAGGCCCTGCCCGACCGGGAACTGACTCAAGCGCTTCTTTTCTTCACTGGTTAGCTTAAATGTATTAGCCAGCACGTCTACGGCTGAAGCAGATTGCTTGAGCAGTATCTGCATACTGGCATTTGCTACAATCGCCCTGCCCATTTTAGAGTCCATAAAGTCCTCAACATCTTGCGTAATGGTTGTAATGCCAAGGTTATACTTTCTGGCCCGCTTCGCAAGTGAGAACAAGAAGTTGGCTGAGTCCTCATACTTCATTAGCTGCCAAGCTTCATCGACGACTAACATGCGCTTTTTTCGGTCAGTTTTAGTTTTATTCCAGATATAATTCAAAACGATATACATCGCAACTGGCCTCAGTTCGTCTTCCAGGTCACGTACGTTGAAGACAACCATTGGGTTGTCGATATTGATGTTGCTTTGCTGCGAGAAGATACCGGCGAATGTCCCTGTCGTGTATTTCCTCAGCCTTTGCGCTAGTTCAGGCCCTGTTCCGCCCATGTGCAAGAGTGTGTCGTAGAGATCATTTATCGTTGGGGCTGGCGTATTGTGAGTCAAAGGGTCGTTGGTGATGCCAGCTTTAGAGTACGTCTCTATCAGAGCTGCGTCCAAATCCGATTCCTCGACCGGGCTAAGGGCCGGCATTACGACTTGACCACCCTGGTTGGCCATTTGGGCTTGCGCTCCGCCCATCATCAATCTTAATAGTCCGTGGAGGGTTATTAGATTGCTTCTTAGGGCGTTGTCGCCCTCTTCTTCCTCGATAACTCTTGGCAAATCAAAAGGGTTAATACGGGTTGAGCTGTTTAGGCTTAAGCGGACATAGGCTCCACCGACTGCATCGGCCAGTCTTTCGTACTCGTTTTCTGGGTCGATTATAAATACTTCAGTGCCAAACATCATGCTGCGCAGCGCCTCGAGTTTGACTGTGAAACTTTTACCAGCACCTGATTTAGCGAACACAACGCTGTTGCCGTTCTCTAAAGAAAATCGATCAAATATAACCAGGCCAGAGTTATGCATATTGACTCCGTAGAGCACGCCATCATCCTGGGTGAGGTCAGCACTTGTGAATGGGAAGCTGGTAGAAACTGCACCTGTATTCATGTTGCGGCGAATTTGGAGCTGGTCCGTGAACTGTGGCAGGGTCGAGTTGAGGCCTTGTTCTTGCTGTGCACTGGCAGGCTTACTGTAGACCAGTTGCTGCGCGAGCACACTCTCAACCTTGTGAGACACAAACTCCATTTCATCAGGGTCGTTTGCATAGACAGTGAAGTAAAATCCAAATCTAAAGAAGCGCTCTTCGCCGACTTGAAGTTTGTCACGCAGCTCTTCGGCATCTTGAATCGCTGCTTGCTTTCCTGGGTCACGTGCGCGGCCCTTTTCAGCGTCAATTTGTAGTCCTGCTTCCAGTTGACCAACTTTTTTCTTTAGATTTTCTAACACGACCTGGCTTTCAACAGGATAAACGAATAATGACAAATCTATTACCTCATCGAGGTTAACCATGCTTGATAGCCATCCAGTGTAGATTTGCCTAGGATAGCCAAAAACGTAGTAGGTTCTTCCGATGCGAGTGCCGATTTTGAATTGGCTGCTCTCGAACTCCAAGGACGCTGGCGCGATAAAGTCGCGAAGAGCTGTGATGCCTTTTTGGAAGGCGTTTTGCACTTCAGCCTGCTCTTGAGCAGACTGCGCTTGAGCCTGAGCGATAGGATCAGGTATGTTGTTTTTCCCGCCAAATAGTCCCATTAGTTCATTTCCCTTTCTAGGTTTGGATTGGCCGCTTGTCCTTGCCCTTTAGAGACGATAGGGGCGGTAAGATCACTAAAGTTTTTGAGCTGCTGGCGAGTAGCAGTGTCGGGGTTGTAAGCGTCATAGTAAAGCTCTATTAGTTCTTGAGTATCTAGCGGTAGAGACTTCACTTGGCATTGCAGCAGGCCATTCATGGTCGCTTGGATACGGTTTTTTAACTCGGTTTTTGCCCTTTCCAGGTCAGCTTCGTTTATAACGACTTTTTCTTCTTTTTTGCCGAATATTGTCTGGAAAAAGCCGCGCGAGGCTTGAACTACTTTTTGGGCATCAATCTTCGGTTCAAATGGGATGACAACGTAGAATTTCTTGTCCATGATATTGGTCTGCTGGGCAATAACTTCCATGTAGTTGATATAGTCTTCCATCAGCAGTGCTAGCAGCATGTTGTCGTGTTCGGTTCTAATTTTGTCCAGCTTTTCTATGTAGGGACGAATATCAATTTTCTGAGAGCGGACAAACACTTGTATCGGAAAATACAAAGAGTTTAAAAAACCCTGATAAGAAAATTCAACAGCTTCTCTTTCATTTGGACTCATGAGGTCAAAGTTTATGCTTTGGCACATAAGCACGGCGCGGAAAGAGCCGTCGTTCATTATGACGATGCCGTCGCGAATCTCAGCAATCTCTAGGGAATTTTGGGTGCTAGTAGGGTTTGCCTGAGGGCGTGGCGGTGGTGGCCCTGCTTGCGGAGCTGTCACTTGAGGTTGAACTGATTGTGGCTGCTGGTTCGGATTCACGAGTTAGTTATGCTGCTTCCCACCCTAGAATTAGATTTAATGGAGTGATATGACCACCTCACCATCGTCATCAGGTTTTTGATTATTCACTTCACGCGCAAGCGACGCGACAGAGCGATCATCGTTTTGACTTAAGTTAAGTATACCAGGGTTTACTGGGGTAGCACTAGCATTTTGAGCGTCTTCTTTGAGCTGCCTTGCCTCACTCTGTTCCTGAGCCTCTTTTTTGGTTGCAGCTCGTTTTTCTGCACTGGTGAGGATGCGTTTTTCATGGCTATTGTTGCGCAATGACTTTTCAATAGCTTGTTTCTTATGAAGCTCATCTAGTAACTTTTTCTCGTCCTCTGCCGTAAGTGGTTTACTGTTAGTCTTTTGCGCTTTAGGTTTCATGGACGCATGTTGTGGGCTGACTTGAGGTAAAGAGATGCTGCCGGTCAGAGTGTCTGGCTTATTGGATATCTTGGAGGCCTGACTGCTTGAGTCGGAGCTAGTTTTGCGCGCACTTGCTAATAGATCTAGCGTCTCTTTACGGTGATTATTCTCTGACTTTTTTATCATTTGATCGACTTGATCAGATCGTTCTTCGAGCATGTCCGGTGTTCGTTTGGCTACAACTTCCTCTGGACTTTTCTGCGGCGCAGCCGGAGCTACTAATCGGTCTGAGTCCTCCGTTGGACGCGTAGCATTTTTTACAGCCCATCCCCTAGAATCGACCACATTTGATAAAGCGGTGAAACGACTACGGACCTCGTCCTGCGACAGGCCATCGCTATAATAGTGAACTTCCCTTTTCGGAACAGTTATTGTGACCAGGTCTTTTAATCCCGATTGATCCCACAAACGCTTGCGCTTCATGAGCAAAAACCTTATGCGTGACGCTATAAAGATATCTGTTGGCTGGTCCTTTGACCATGGGATCGTGAAGACAAGCGACACTATGAAAAACGGTAAGAATATAACAGCTAAAAATGGCACTGGGCTGGTAAGAATCAGGAACGATATATAGCCTGTAATTGCAGTCGCGCCGCCAAATAAGAACTGCTTAAAAGTCAGCGGACCGAGAAATTTATCCTCAGCCTCAACGTCTTGGGGTACTTTATACTGCGCCATGATAACCATAAGTATAACTTACAGTTAAAAACTTCAAAAGTTTATGAGGCTTAAGTTTAGCCCCTGGGAAATGACGGTACTAGATTTAAGAGCTAAGTGTCAGAACCATTTAATACGTGAATTTCACCCTCGGCTATTTTCTTCTTACGTAGGCGTCTCCGTCGTACTCTGTCTGATGATACCGCCCTAGGAATTTTGCCAGGGCGTTTTTCAACCCGTCTAGCTAGACGTTTTTCACGTCTTGTTTCTGCGCGCGGTAATTCGTAGTCGCGCAGGTTACGCATTATGCCTAGTTTGCCTTCAAGTGCCCGGATTTCGGAGTCTGAGCGACCCTCACTTTTGGCTATTAAGTAACGGCTGAATGCGTCTTTTCTAATCATTTCATTTACTATGTCTGCTTGTTTTTCCATCTTTTCCATTTTCTTTTCATCATCCTTCACAAGTCTAAGAGCTGACTTTCGGAGTCCTCTAACATTGCTTAGAGGTGATGCGGCCTTGATGTGTCCACTGTAGAAAGGAATATATTTGGCTAAGTCGACCACACCGTAGGTATGCTTCGCAACTTCATCTGCCGCAACATGTTCATGGTGTTTGTAATAATTGATAGATTTTGCGGTCCTTTTACGTCCTCTGCTTGCTGGGCCAATTGTGCTGCCTTCGGGGTCAGCTGGTCGGGAATTTCCAGAGAGTTTACTTGCTTCGACCTGGGCTACTCTGCGGTCATATTCCGCCCACGATGCTTTCAACCTCTTCTTTAGCTGTCGACGAGATATTGGAGCGATATATGCATTTCTCTGTACCCCGACAGTAATGGGACTGTCTGATGCAGGATTTCTCAAGGTTCCAGGAGTTGATCCAAGTTTCTTGTCATTATATGCCTGATGGGCAGATCCAGCGCTATTGCTTAAAGCGCGTCTTAATCGCTTGATTCTTCTGGGTTGCCCCCGCTCACTAATAGCTGGTGCCCTATCAATTGACCTTGCTAGAGCACTAACTTGCACGTCAGTTAAAGCTAGACGACCAACGCCAGAGTTTTCGATGTATTCATTAATAAATCTAGCGACTTGCTCACCGTCGCTAGCTGAGGTATCTTTACTGTATTTAAACCTTGATGGAACTGCTGAGCTTGCGGGCGCAAGCTTCGTAAACATATCTTGAACAATCGCATCAGATTCACTATGTCCGCCCCAAGCTTTTGTGTGTGAGTTTGGCTTGTTACCTGAGTCTATAGCGTCCGGCGACCCACCAGTGGGATCATCAGGCCTGTTTCGAGGATCATGATCATTAGTTCTGAATACTAGATTACCCTCCTCGTCTCTGACATCTAGGCTTGAGACAATCGGGGTTTGATTCGGATTTACCCCCGGTTCATCAAGGTCAGTATTGTTGGAGGGATGGTTTTCAAGTGAGTGAGGGCTATGCTGAGTTCGCGACAGGTGTTCTTTTGTCGATAGCATATGCTCTGAACGGTGAAAGCTAGGGCGTTCCATAGAGATATATTAGCATAATTACAATGAAAATGCAACCTATCACGAACTGCTACTGATTATTATTTTCTTGCTCTTCCCTCATCCGTATCTGGTCTTCAGTTGAAAGCCCTAAAGCTGCGCGCGGATTAACTGATTCGAAGCCTTTAGCAAATGCTTCTGAGTCATCAGGCAATTGAGATTTTGTCATCTTAACCCTTCCATCGACCTCGTATTCTATACGACCTTCTGCATCGCGACTAGGCCTTGGCTGACTGGCTTGAGAAGCTTGTTGTGCGTACTCAACAAGTTGGTCAGTGGTCTGAATTCTTTGTCCGTCAATTTCCAGTGAAATGTCTTTGAATTCTTCATTTGATGCGTTAGCTACAACACGTGCGACCTCTGAGCTACCCGAAGTTGCAGCATCCATCTTAAACTTCTGAAACGACGCTGTAACTTGACCCAGCGCCCGCATAGCTGCTTCACGTTCTTCTGGTGTCTTTGCTGATTGTACAGCCGCAGCAGCGTTAGTGGTCATAGTTTGGTAGCTTTGAGAAATATTCTTTGCTGCCGTTGGGTGTAGACGAGCCATATCATAGGTGGTTAAACTGTCAAGCACTTTTTGGTTTTGCCTGTCGTTAACATATTGAGCAGATTGATAGGATACAGTGCCCGTTTCTCCTTGTTCGTCTGTATATTCTACCGAAGACCCCCCTCGCATTAGAGACTTGAGCATTCCTGCCTTTTCGCCGTAGCTACCGCCGCCAAGGTCGTTTCGACCAGCTGCTGCAGCGGCTGCCGAAGCTTCACCCAGCATTTTCATAGCAAGCGCCTCATCGTTATCTGCTAGTGCTTTTATGTCTTCTAGCATTTCAGAAATACCGCCAGTATATGAAGTTTTTGATGCAGCTTTTGCCGTTACCGTCATGCCTGCTAGTGCATGGGATCCATATTCACGCTGGAAAGCATCTGCCTGGGCATAACTTTTCTCCACTGAGGGTGCACTATAATCTTTACTACGCAGGTAGTCTTTTACAGTTTGCTCATCTTCACCTGCCATTATCATTTGTAACATTGTGGCGAAGTCATCGTTTTTAAGTTCAGCTTGCAGCTGTAAGTTTTCGGCTGCATGCTTAGCCTCATCACGGGCTTTGCGTTCTTTAGCGGCCTCAACTGCCCCCCTAGCTCCTACGCCGTAGGCATTCTTCACGCCGCCAGCCTTCACAGCATCTATCCTTGCACCCGCATTTAGGCCGCGCTTGTTAATTCTATCCCCTATGCTGCCTTTTCTAGCACCTTTGAATCTATTCCCTGCCAACGTATCTTTTCTTAGTTGGCCACGCTTTTCTGAGCGGTATTTTTTCTGGCGGTCGAAGACACCTTTTCCGCGGTCGTTGACCATGCCAGCGAGGTTTGAGAAGGCTCCACCAGCAAATTTAAATAGAGCTAGGATGAAGAAATACGGACCGATGTAGGCGGTTAGCTTCACTATTACGAAGAACATCCCCTCAATAGGACCAGTAGGTACGCTAGCGACCGATTCATTAACCAGTGCTGCAAAGGCCCTACCTGTAACGATCATCCCAACAATAATTGGGTATATCATTACTAGCTTAGAGAATGATCCCCACCATAGCTTCCAGAGTTTATCGTTCCCTGGGAATATCCAGGATAAGATTGCTAGGGGACCAAGAATAAGCAAGGCGATAATTAGCAGCTCCCTCATTGCAAGCAGTGCAAAAATGATTACAAGAGTTAAGGCAAAGACTAGTAAGTAAGATCCTAATATCCCTGCCGATAATGCAGTCAGGGCGCCAATAGCAGCTAGCGGGCCTCCGATGAATAGTGCGGTTACATCGTTTTCTCCACTGACTTCAAAAATATCTTGCAGCTGAAGGTTATCAACTCCCCCGAAAGGTGCAGCTATAATACCGCCTATTCCAGCCCCAACTCCATTAGATATTTCTATCAGCAGGACTCCTATGTCATAAGAAAGAGCCATAAAAATGACAGCCGCCAACAGGCGCGGCATCGCTCTTTTAACGGTATAGGCATCTACGAACTGGAATCCGAGCGCAGTCGATATAACCATTATGAGCAAGATTGGTATTAGTAGTATGTAGGCTATGTCTCGGATGCGCCCCCATATAGCCCTGGTTCGGTCAGACTCGTAATAATCGTCTTTAACTTCGAGACTCTGAACAATTTCTTGGTCAAGCTGTTCTATACCTTCATTTATGCCTCTTAGGATAGGACACAATAGGAAGCTGAACTCTCCTCCTTCAGAATCACATGTTCGAGCGGAATCAACGTTGCCTGCAGTTGCGCCACCATTTGGACCTCCCACAGATCCTACAATCGCAGTCGGCTCCCCTGTGCTAGACAGTAATGCTACTTTTGGATCTGATCCCACTGATGAATCACTAAAGTCAAGAGTTAGCCCCGCAGATAATTGCAACGATGAGGTTCCTCCAGTACCAGGGTTGAGCACTTCAATTGATTGACCTTCTCTCTCAGAATAAAAGGTGTTAGGAAAGGCAGGATCGTTTTGTTGGAATAATCCATAACTACTACTTCCTACGGAATCTACCATTGATATAGTTTCGCTATCTATAAAAGCAAACGCGATATTGGCTTCAGCGGGCGAGCTATCGTAGAATTTAATATTTTTGTCCTGGAGAAGGTCAACACAGTTTCCGTTAGCCCCGACATGCAAATCAGTAAGTAGCCATTCATCACCGTTTTTTCTTTCAAGCTTGATTGTTTGCCCCCCGTCACAACCATTGCCGAGCCCTGGAGCCTCTAGGTCAGGTGTTGGGTCTGTGATATCTGTATCCACTAGCACGATAGGCATTGCATCAGATAGGCGTTGGTTCAAGCTGGCAAGTCCAGCATCTAGAGTGCCCTCTCCAGTTAATTTCTCGAGATTATCGTTATGGATTACGTGATTGCTCACGTCCGTCGCAGTGAAGGATAGACTCTCAATCGTAAACACTGCCGCACTATTAAAACTAGAGCTTTGTGAAAAAGCATGGACTATCGAAGGAGCTGAAAGCAAAGCGAAAAACAAACCAGTGGTGAGCAATAAAGAAATAGGCCTTAGAGATTTCCGAAAGCTAGACATTAAATGCATATGCTAAATAGTAGCATTTTTTACAGTGAAATAGGGGTATTTAATTATTTTCATTAAACTTCTTTGTTATACTTCTCATCAAGATCATGAAATTACTAAAGGCATACTTTATTTCCTTGCTTTTCATAACACCTATGTTGGCTAGTGGACAAGCGAGCAGTTATTCAGTCCATAATACTGTAGCGAGCAACGGGCTGGCTAGCGACTGTGAAGTCGGGCCTTCTGAAGAGCTGGATCAAGGTAACTGTAAGATTATCAGTTATATCGTAACGGGCATCAACCTACTGACTGCTGTAGCCGGAATCGCGATTGTGGCTTCGATAATGATAGCGGGTCTCCAGTACATGACCGCTCGAGACAACTCTGGCCAGATTGAAGCAGCTAGAAAACGGATAGTCTGGGCATTAATCGCCCTTCTGACACTGATCGTAATGTATGCAGGGCTGAACTTCTTAGTTCCGGGAGGCGTTTTATGATTTTTTCGAGAATATCGAGCTTAGTTAAAATTGTCTTGGCAACAGCTACCTTGTTGTTTTCAGCAATCGGCCTTTTTGGTGTAAGCGAAACCGCTAATGCTGCATCACCAGGCTGCTACCAGGTTTACGGCACAACAACTGGTGAGGAAACAATAACAACAATATCTGATGTGACATGCCCTGATGAGTTTAATTTAGCAGTTACAAACGGCGCCTGCTATATCGCGCCTGTTAGCGTCAGCAATCAAGGAGCGGTAGTTGGTGAATATAGTTCACGAGATTGTGAATCTTTTGACCCAGGACAATACAACGAAGATTGTGGTTCGAATTGTCGCAAAGCAGAAGCTCGTAGCTTCAGTCCACTTCCGGCTTTTACTATCGTGAAAGAACCGTGTGATGATGTCGATAGGTCAATTCTCGGTATCCCGACCTGGTATAAGTACCTAGACGGTGAAAGAGACAAAACGATTTTCTCTGACAGCGAACCTGGTAAATGTACACCAGTGCTAGGCAGAAATGCTGACGGAGAAGTAGATGTAATGTCTTTCTTACCAATTGGGCTGGCGGTCTTAGAGGCTATGATGGTGATAGCAGGATTAGCTGCGGTCGTTATGATCTTCTGGGGTGCATTCCTGTATCTAGTGTCCCAGGGAGAGTCTGATAAGGCGGCCAGTGCCCGCAAAACGGTTATAAACGCGGCTATTGGACTGGTTATCGTCAT
The DNA here is from genome assembly GCA_964351635.1 of uncultured Candidatus Saccharibacteria bacterium. Lineage (GTDB taxonomy): Bacteria > Patescibacteriota > Saccharimonadia > Saccharimonadales > SZUA-47 > JAUHWW01. Next base: position 12,681 of record CAYGOR010000001.1, on the reverse strand, counting down.
GATTGCCGCCCGCGTAGTGTCTTTTATAGCAGAGAGGATAACTGGATAAATGAAGTTACTAGAATTTTTCAGCCAAGTTAACATAGACCCAAACGATCTAGATATACCAAAAACAAACGCTGACAGCGGTACAGTGCAAATACTTCTTGAGCTCGCTTTTGGTGTTATGGGCGGGATAGCCTTCCTAGTTATCGTGATTGCAGGCATGCAGTATGTCCTCAGTCGTGGTGAAGCTGATAAAGCTGCAAAGGCAAAGAATACTATTATTTATGCTGCTGTCGGGCTAGTTTTAGCGGTTCTTGCTTTCACACTGGTTCGTTACATTGCGGGGAGCGTCTAGATGAAGAAGTTTGTAGCCATGCTTGTTTTGTTGTTCCTGCCATTGGGTGCAATAGCCCCTGCTCATATCTCTGCAGAAAGCTTTAATCCAATAGGTAACGTGTGTGACGATTTGACTGACGATCAACGTAAAGAGTCGCCTGCCTGCGAGGAAACAAGCAAAGGCCAAAACGATGATGATCCAATTGTCGGCAGCACCGGGATTATCGAGAGAGTAGCTAATATACTGGCGATAGTTACTGCGGTCATAGCTGTGATTATAATCGTCATTGCTGGTATAACGATGACGTTGTCTGGAGGTGATTCGACCAAAGTCCAGAACTCACGCAATGCCATTATCTACTCAGCCGTCGGATTAGTAATTGTCGCATTAGCCCGAACTATAGTAGTATTTGTAGTGAACCGCCTATGAGAAAAATCGCATCATTTTTTGTTAGCCTTACGCTATTAACAGGACTACTAGCTTTTGTTAATGGGCCTCAACCTGTAATGGCCGTAGATGCTAAAGATGCTATTTGTGCTGGTTTAGGTGCTGCTGGAGAGGAATGTGGGGATAACGCTGACGAAGATAGCAATAAAGTAGGCTCTACAATAGAGACTGTTATCAACATATTGTCGTTAATAGGTGCTGTAATTGCCGTCATTATGCTAATAGTTGGTGGTATACGCTACGTAACTTCAAGCGGCGATAGCAGTTCAACTGCTAGTGCTCGAAACACAATAATTTACGCCCTCGTTGGATTGGTTATTATTGCCCTAGCCCAAGTAATTGTGCGCTACGTAGTATCAACAGTCTCTAAGGACCCACCTGTCCAACAGTCCGTTCCTGCCAATCCAAATGCTGGTCAGAACCAAAATTAATTGAGCAATCAACAGGCTTGTGGTATAAAGTAACTAAACAAAATAACAAGGAAGAAACTATGATAAGACTTAAAAGAATTTTAGCCAGTATGTTGCTCTCACTAGGTTTTGCAGCGCCAGCGTTGATACCTGCGGTTGCAAGTGCGGCCGGCGATGATGCCGGGGATAACATAAACAACCAGTTATGTGCTGGTGCCAACCTGGACTTTACACTAAATGCGGATGATGCTACTTGTGAAAGCGATGCAGGCGATGATGGAGCTGCTGGAACGCTCAACAATATCATCACCACTATTGTAAACATTATCTCACTTATAGTCGGTATAGTTGCTGTTATCATGATTATCATCGGTGGTCTACGGTACATCACATCCAACGGTGACTCAGGGAACGTTACAAATGCCAAGAATACAATCCTCTACGCAATAGTTGGACTTGTCATAGTAGCGCTTGCGCAGATAATCGTTAGGTTCGTTACTGGACGCCTTAATCAAGCTGACACAACTCCGTAGTAAAACAAGTAGAAAAAGCCACCTAACTTTATATGGTGGCTTTTTTATTTCCTCTAATACTAAAACGGGAATCAATCAAATAAAAAATCGGCCGTGATGCATAGGCCGATTTTTTGTTTAGGATTGCTGCTATTAGTTAACAGTAATCTTCTTGACCGTGTCTTGCTTTAGCTTGTTGAAGCTAATGGTCAGCACTCCGTCTTTGAGCATAGCTTCTATCTCATCTTCTTTGACAGGCACAGGAAGTGCAATACTGCGGCTGAATTCTCCCCAGTAGCATTCCTGCACAAAATAGTTCTCGACGCCTTCTTCTGCGCCAGCTGATAGGGTTCCGCGGATACTTAGAGTGTTGTCGGCTATACTGACGTCTAAATCGTTCTTGTTAACGCCTGCAGTCCGAGCTTTGACTACTAACTTCTCCTTGGTCTCATATACATCAACAGCAAGTTGGCCAGGCACAGCTTCATCTTCATCCCACTCATCAGCAGCAGGTGTCTCTTGAGCTGGTTCTTCTGCAGCCATATCATCAACTACATTGGGCTGAGGCTGTTCCATCTCATCGCCCAAAAACGCAGCCGTTAATTCATCTTCTAGTAGCAAATCCTCATCGCGATTGCGTCGTGCCATCAGTTATTTCCCTCTCTTATAAGTAAATGTAATAATCGGTGTTTGGTAGAAGGGCTCATGCGCTAAGCCTTAGCTAAGCCACTCATGCGCCCTTCCTTTAGCCCTTTTTGTGTTACTTCATAGTATAGCGGTTATGTAAAGAGCCAAGCAACAGTAGGAGGGGTTATTTACAACACAATTTATACAACATACAGAGGTAGAGCGTATAATTTTTGTGCTCGCAATGTTAGCTTGGACAATAAAGCTGTCATATAATCTGGGCATGTCACTACTAGATTCGTTAGTAGGAACGATTGCGCCATACGAGTGTTTAGCTTGTCAGAAAAATGGTTCACCGCTGTGCGACTATTGTTTTCTATCTGCTGGCTCTCCTCCCCCGCCGCGCTGCGCTGGGTGCAAGAAATTGTCAGACAAGTCAAGAACCTGCAAAAGTTGCCAAAGCTGGCTTGGTATAAAGACTATAACGGTAGCTACGACTCTTGATGGACTCGAAGAGCGGCTACTTCATTCCTACAAGTTCGATTTACAGAGGCAGGGCTGCACGCCAATCTCTAAGCTTATGAGCCAAATACTGACCGTCAGCGACTTTGATGTTCTGACATGGGTCCCTACTGCCCCTGCGCGCATTCGGATGCGAGGATTTGATCACGCGAGGCTGCTCGCCGAACAACTATCTAGGAACCAAGGAAAGTTGCGCGCAAAACCACTACTTCTCCGCCAGACAAATGTCCGCCAGCTGGGCTCCACGCGGCAAGAGAGAATTCGTCAAATGGAAGGTGAATTTGTGCCCATGAACGCCAATCTAAAAGGCAAAAGAGTGCTGATAATTGATGATGTTATGACGACCGGTGCATCGCTTGCCGCCGCCGCTAAAGCTCTTAAGAAAATGGGCGCTAAAGAAGTGCACGCCCTTGTGTATGCACAAAAGCTTTAGAACTAATAGGTTAGCCGTTCAACAGGGGCGAAATCATCAGTTAGGACTTTCGTGGGCGTGACTGTTACTAGTTCAGCTTGAAATTTCTCTCTTAACCCCAGTAATTCACTCTTGTTACCAGCGATAACTATAAAATTTTGCTTGCTGCCGTTTATTAATTCGTCGCCGTCTGTTAACACAATCACATCTTCAAAGACTTCTAGCTGGGTGGCGACAACATTTTGTAAATATCCCTCCGGATATTTCGAGATGACATTGCTGATTAGTAGGCCTGAGTCAGTTAGGCGTGATTTGGCGGACTGTGCTGCTTCAACGGTTGTAAGGTGAAACGGAGGCGATGTAGCTGAAAAGGCATCAGCAATTATTATGCCGAATCTATCTTGGCTATTAGTTAAAAAGGTTCTACCGTCTTCATAGACAGTCTCGACCTGCTCCCCTGAAAAAGCAAAGTACTTTCGCGCGATTTTATCTAATTCGGGGTCTATCTCAACCGACACCACTCTGTCTATGCTGTATTTCTCAGCAAGCTGCCTTGGGAGCGAGTGTACAGCTCCCCCGATAATTGCCATGGATTCAATCGGGTCTGTTAGGGTTGAGAGCACATTATCAAACTGCTTGCCATAGTCCAATACTATCTCGCCCGGGGCGTCTGGGGATACTCCGGACTGAATGCTCTGCCCGTCGGTGACTAAGTAGTTAACCGCTCTTCCCTCTTTTATGCCAGCAACTACTTTGTAGCGCGCATGAGCGGTATCAATGTCGTCTATCACCGACCTTGCATTAGCGACAGGAGTAGTCAAGATCAACAGTCCAAAGGCTATGCTAGCTATTCTCGCCCAAAACAAGCGCTTATGTTCGGCTATAAAAGAGCTGCCAAGGAGAACTATAGCTAGCATTAGCCCGATGTCTCTTGAGCCAAAGTAGCCCAGAAGTATGTACCCACTAACAAAAGTTCCAAATATGCTGCCAAGAGCGCTGGCGGCTTCTAGACGACCAATTGACTCTCCACTTGTTTTTAGTGAAGTAACTCGTATCTTAGCGAGATGCGGTGTAATAAAACCAATTAACAAACTAGCAGGACCAAATAACAGGCTTGCGGCTAAAACAGCACTTATTCTCAGGTCTACCGAGAGACTATCTATAGCCGAAAGCACAGGCTCAGTCAGGGTATTAGATAGCAGCAATACTAGTCCACCGAATGCGATGATTACACCGATATCACGCTGAGGTTCGTCGCGATCGGCTACCCTGCCCCCTAGCCAGTAGCCAAGTGATAAAAAGCTGAGAATTGTTCCTATCATCGCTGTCCATACGTAGCTAGAAAGTCCAAAATACGGTGCTAATAATCGTCCGCCAGTTATTTCAACGCTCAGCAAGACAGCGCTAGTTATAAATGCCACTATTTCAAATCTGTAGCGATGAAATAAGTCTTTAATTGTTCTCATAAAATATAAATGGCGGAGAGGAAGGGATGGCCAGATGACCTGGCGAAGCGAACTCCTATGGATTCTAATCCCATTTTCTCATTTCTGAGAGAAAATCGACAAGATCATCATAGATCCAGTCGCTCTTCTCCTGGCGGAGAGGAAGGGATTCGAACCCTCGAAAGCATCGCTGCTTTACACGCTTTCCAAGCGTGCTCCTTCAACCACTCGGACACCTCTCCCTAAAAGTACTTACTATTCTTCCTTTCTGCTATTGAAGGGGACGTGCACGCTTGGTCCAGGCGTGGCCGCACTTGTGCGACCCCGGGAAAACTGCTTTGAAAAACAAGTTTTCAAGTGTTTGTCCCCTTGCAACCCGCCACAGGCGGCTTTCACCTTCAACAACCCAGGACACCTCTCCATTACTTCTCGAGACATTTTAACAGCAATAGCTCTAAAAAAATCGCATAAAATCAGCTCGCTTACGCTTTGAAAGCAGTGATTAACAGGTTAAACTATAACTAAACAAGCGAAAACTATGGCAAAACAACAATCAATTATAAGCATTAAAGATGTCTCTAAAGTGTACGGCTTTGGTGACGCTACTACTGTTGCTTTGGATGAAGTCGCTCTTGAGGTTAACAAGGGTGAATTTATTGCTGTTATGGGCCCAAGCGGCTCTGGTAAGACCACGCTTATGAACATTATCGGTTTGCTCGACAGACCTTCACATGGCACCTATAAGTTAAGCGGTCGTAACGTTTCGCGTGTAACGAAAAATCGCCGCGCTAAAGTGCGCCGCGACAACATCGGTTTTATATTTCAGTCTTTCAATCTTTTGTCTGGTCTAACCGCTCTCGAGAATGTAGCATTGCCGCTTGCCTACAAAGGCCGAACAAAAACTCGTCGCCTCAAACTAGCTTCCAGCGTTCTAGATCGTGTCGGCCTCTCTGACCGTGAGTACTACCTGCCTACCCAGCTATCAGGCGGTCAACTGCAGAGGGTGGCAATAGCCAGGGCTCTTGTTAATGACCCAAGTATTATCATCGCTGATGAACCTACCGGCAACCTGGATAGCGTGTCTGCTCGAGTAGTAATGGAAATGCTGAGTGATATCCATAAAACGGGAAATACCGTAATCATGGTCACGCACAACCCTTCCCTTACCCGTTATGCGGACCGCATAATCTACATGCTTGATGGCAGTATCGTTTACGATGAAGCAAGTGCAGTCGGTGAAGTTCCATCCAGAGTACAGCGGGCTGTAAACGCTCTTCGGCAGTCAGACGATGACGAAAAGCTAGCAAATGTATCAGCCATGATTGAGACGATGCCAGAGCCCGAAAGCGAGAAGACTAAGCCGAAGAAAAAGAAATATAAGAAACGGAAAAAGAAAAAATGAAGCTTTTGATTGAATACTACAAGATGGCACTCGAATCGATCAGAGCCGCTCGTTTCCGTAGCTTGCTTACGATGTTTGGAATTATCATCGGCGTCAGCTCGGTTGTTACCGTTATTTCACTCGGTGAAGGCGTCAGGCAGCAAGTAACAACTCAGGCAGGAGAGCTTTCCGATTCATTGATAGTCGTTCGCCCTGGACGTGAGCGTGAAGCAAAAGCGTTCTCGTTTGATTCTCTAAGATCATACGTGAACAACAACACGGGCAGCCTTAGTGAGAAAGATTGGCGTGACACACAGAAGGTTGAGGGAGTACGCTCTAGCGTTCCTGTTGGAATTGTCAGCGGTATAGCTAGCTATGAAGACAGCGAATACTCGGGGAGCATAATTGCCAGCACCGAGCGTTTGCCAGCGCTACTAAATCAGGAGGTTGAATTCGGGCAATTCTTCGAAGACAGCTCTTCAAGCCGTCAGAAAACTGCCGTTATAGGTCGTGATGTGGCAGAGCAACTATTTGAAGAAAATGTGCCGATTGGTAAGACCTTTCAGATTCGGGGCGAGAAATTCATCGTTATCGGGGTTTTTGCACAGCAAGACTCAGGAACTTTTGCAGCTATAAACGTGAACACTTCGATTATGATTCCGTTTGACTCTGCTCGTGATATTGGCGGGGCTATTCAGCTGCTCCAGATATACATAGAAGCTTCAGAGTCTGCAGACGTGGCCGTAGTATCGTCTAAGGTTAAGCAGACATTGATGACTAATCACGCTGGCCAAGAAGACTTCACACTTCTAGAGCGTGAAGAGGCGCTCGAAGCAACAAACGCAGTGTTTTATCAGTTGACAGTGTTTATTGCTGGAGTGGCCTTCATATCCTTTATTGTTGGTGGAATTGGCATTATGAATATCATGTTTGCCACTGTCAGTGAGCGAACTCGCGAGATAGGTATTCGCAAGGCTATCGGGGCTACTAATAGTCAAATACTTGGTCAGTTTATGATGGAGGCCACGGTTCTTAGCTTCGTGGGCGGTATATTCGGAATTTTACTATCTTTACTGGCTAATGCTGTAATTCGAGTCACCACTGACCTGCAGCCAGTAACGACCTGGCAAGTTGTTGTAGTAGCAGTTGTTATCTCGGTTGCAACTGGGATCGTATCTGGACTATTGCCAGCGGCGAGGGCGGCTCGTAAAGATCCAATTACTTCACTGCGAACTGGTGCATAGAGGTTATACTAGAACCATGACACTTAGGCGGTTCAATAATTTACTCTCGGCGCTGGTTATTGGCCTGGGGCTTTATATAGCAATTACACCTTTTCTGCCAATGATAGGCTTTTGGCTAACGGATAAGTCTCCGGAGTCCCGTGCCCCATACTCTGGAGTCTTGGCAGAGATTGAAGGCAGTGATTCTGATGCGCCAGCCCCCGATGAAAATCGAATCGTTATCCCATCTATTCAGGTGGATGAGCCAATTTTAGAGAGCTCTAACATCGGCATAATCAACGACGGCGGTACTTGGCGTCGGCCGAATACCGCTGTTCCGACCGAAGTAGACAACACTGTGATAGTTGGTCATCGCTGGTTCGGAGCTAAAGTGTCTACCTTTTACCATTTAGACAAAGTCCTGCCTGGTCAGAAGCTAGCTATTTATTGGGAGGGGGAAGAGATTTTGTACGAAGTAATAGATAAGCGGATAGTTGACGCATCCGCGGTAGAAATCGAGAAATCAACTTCGCATAAGACGCTAACCATCTATACTTGCGACCCAATTTGGACTGCTAAGAATCGCCTGGTCATTACGGCCGAACCAGTAGAAGATGTTTCGGAGGTAGAGCGATAATGAAAATGATTCACAGGATAAAAAGCTGGCGCCTCACAGAAAAACAGCGGACCTTTATTCTGCTAGTTCTACTAACCTTTGCCGTCGGGTTTATCATCTGGAGTCGACAGCAGTACTCAGCTAATTTTATCGATAGTTTTTAAAGACCCTGTTCCGACGGGCAAACGGCCAATACTTTTGACGGCAAAAGTATTGGATGAAAACCGCTCGCGGCTCATAAAACATCTCGTCAGTAAACAGAAAAACTTACGTTCCTGCGGAACGCTAAAGCGGCCAAAAGCTGCTCTCTTAGTTACGTACTTTTGGCTAGTCCTCGGAAGTCAATCGATAGTTTTTCTGCTCACCGACAGAGTTTTATGAGAGCGAGGTGCTCAGCTCATCTTTTGGTCTAATCTGCTAATCCAGCGAGTAGGATTTTGTTTGCCTACTCGTCTAGGGCCTTTTTCATCTTTTCTACTAGATCTACTGGAGCTGGATCTACTCCGTTAAGCAAGCCTGTGTACATACTTGTGAAGTCCCCAAATGCCACTAGATAGAGTAGGTGTTCGAGTATAGTTTCACCTTTTGCCTCAACGACGATTGGAGCTGGACGCAGACCCGATAATACGCGCTCAGTCACGACAAATCGCTTCTGAACTCTTGGGTGTTCGAAACTAGAGCGCAAATCCACCACTTTATATGGTTTATCAACTGGATGGGAAGACCAGCCGATTAGTTCATTGTGAGAAAATTCCGGTATTTCATCACACCAAGCGACATTTTTGGCGTTCTCATTTAGGCTGATTTTCCATTTGTAAGCGGCCGGGAACATTTTGCTGCCAGCATAAATAACCGGAGAGCTGCCTGCCAGTTCTAAAGCCATCTGTTTAGCAGGATTTTGAGCTGTAGGCACATCAGATTTCCAGTTTTCAATTTGAGCTTTAAGAAATTCGGAAGCATGATGCAGGGTCTTTTCGGCGCTATCTTCGGCTAGCAATCCTGCTCTCTCAAGAATTGTGACTAACGATTTTAGACCATTAAGTGCTGCATAACGAGGTTGCGCTGATTTCGGCAGCAAGGTTATTGGGTAGCCCTTCTGCCCTGCAATCTCCACTAGTTTTCCGCCGCTGGCAGCAATAACGATTTGTGCACCGGCTTTTTCCCCTGCTTCTAGGGCTGATAAAGCTTCCTCTGTGTTGCCGGAATAGCTCGAGACAATTAAAAGTGTTTTTTCAGAAACATAAGTCGGCACATCATAGCGCCGCCAAATCTCGAAAGGCACGTTAAACCCAGGCCATGTAGTTGCTAGCTGGGCCCATAATGCTGAACCACCCATTCCCGCAAAAACTATATTATCTACATTGAAATTTAACTCAGGAAGATCATAGGTGGTTTCTAGCATTTGCCACTGTGAACTTGCAAATCCTAGCGCATCTTGAGAATCTCTTTGGTGAATATATTTTAGATCGTCTAACATGTTTGTCTCCCAACTGTAATGCCTTATACTATAACTCAAAGCAATTAGCATTAGTAAAAAGAGGTGGGGATATGTTCGGACAGCCAGATGATCAGCAAAATGGAGCGCAGTCTGGCACTACGCCGCCGCAAAACCCTGCAATGCTAGATAATGTAATGCCTGCTGCTCCACCGGCAAACCCCGCGCAACAATCGCAGCCAGATCCGACATTTACTCCGTTACCTAGCGACAATAGTCAGCAGCAGCCTCTCATGAATCAACCGATGCCACCTCAGCCTCCATCTACGCAACCTGGACCGATGTATCAGCCGCCATCAGACCACACTCACCATTACCAGCCTCCGACAACCAATGACCCGTACCAGCAGTCAGCCACTACGCCTAGTTTTACAGATCAAAATGATAGTCCGGCAGCATCTAATGGTGTCAATCAACAGAAGCTACTTACGCTGAAAAAAGACGCCATGCATCAGCTAGAAGGACTAGTTGATAAAATTGACGGTGACCCGGAACAGATATTCCGAACTACTATGATGATGATCCAAGCCAACGATAATCATGAACTATTGGGTAAAGCACTAGAAGCGGCTAAGAAAATAGCAGATGATAAAAAAAGAGCCGAAGCTCTTATGGACGTTGTAGCTGAGATTAATTACTTCTCTCAAGCCGCCTAGTCGTCACACTCTGGCATTTATCAAAGTTAGTCATTTTTGATGACTAGATAAGTTTATGCGCTCTAGTCCTAAGGGCACTCAAGTGAATGTGTAAAGCCGGTCTCTAACGCGTAGGACATACTAAAACTGGCTACGCCTGTGTATCGTTGTTCTTGAACCTCAACTCCACTTTGATCTCCTAGCATTTTTAGAGCGGGCAAAATGTCGGTATTGAATTGATGGGGTTTTCCATAATCATGAGCAACATCCTGTCCAACGGCAACTATTGCATCCTCTTCGAATTCCCATAGATGTAGCTTAGAGACGACTTCAAACATATACTCTGCTTGCTGGGCGCCGTAATTTGGCGGTGCATGGCTCATGTAAATTGCCCGTAAATCGTCATCGCCGCGTGTTAGCCCAATAGCAATCGCACTGCAAACCTGGAGTCCGTAAGTTTCTACGCTAGCGCTCTTGTCAGCACCAGCAACTAATAGTTTAGAATCTGGCCAGCCGACAATAACAGGCCTATCTGTTAGTGGGGATGGTTCTTGCCAGTCTGACTCATGAAATCGCAGCCCCCTACTGTTGCTCATTCCATAGATTGCTTCAGGAATTGGAGCCGGCATAGCACTCACTGTAGAACCGCTGCCTATTTATTCAGTTGAATCTTGCGGCTAATTGAATAGCCGAGAACCATTGTTAGTGCTGGAATGGCTACTAAAAGCTCGCCTGCGCCAGTATTCGGTAAGTCAGTACTGCTAGAGTTGTTGCTCTCTCCTGCGATATTCCGGGTAGTAGAAGCAGCTTCGTCAGATACCACTCCTTCTTCCTGATCTTTATCGTCCGAATTTAGTACACCCACTACTGTATCTTCATCACTTCTTGGGTCTGCACCTTGGCCCAAGATGCCGTCTCTAGCATCTTCGAAGCCTGTTTGTCTGTCACCTTCAATTTGAACTTGTCTATCACCCGACTCATTGTCTTCAGTGAGCATTCGGTAACCCCATCTAATAGCAAAGAATAGAGCAGCAATAACAGCAATAGTTATTAGTAAGCTTAGAATAGCCATTAACCATGCTTTGCCTGTGCGGCTGCCGCCAGAGTTGTAGCTAGAGCCGTAATAATTTTCAAGCTCGGCAATAGTTTGATTACTTGATTGTCGTTTAAATGGATTTCTCATGTCTCTCTCCCAGGTTTAGGCTATAATATTCCCACCTGTAATATATACATTTTACCACAAACATGACAAAAAAGCAATACTTTGCTAAATATCAAGGAACATCACGCTCCAATATATAGACAAGAATTAAATTTTATGCTATAATAAAATATTGATATGCACAGATCTCCCTTAGCTCAACATCCGGAAACAGAGCCTCGCTCTTGGGCCAGAAGCCGCGTCCCACGTATTTTGGCGCCTCTAGTATCGGCGACTATGTTAGCTGCATGTGTTCCGAGTAATAGTGATGTCGAGCCTAATACCTCCGCTACTCTTCAGGATGAGTTTATTACACCTCAAGACGTGAATCGTGGCGTTGAATATGATTCGGCAATATCTGCGGTAGAAAATGGTGATGTAGATGGACTCTATGGGGTATTAGATGCTGTTATTGAAGAGCGGGTGAGCCGTGAATACTCACAACAAGAGCTTGTTGAATTTGCTAAATCTACAGAGTGGCTTATCGACAGATCAGCGTCCGAGAACCTAACGGAGCTGAGGAAACAAGGCGTAAACGTACCTGATCCGCTTTCTCTTGAGCCTGGAAGCATAGATGGTCGGGACGATGTTAGGTATGCTTTTAAGTCAATTGTTGAAAGTGCGGGAATCACAGTAACCTTCGACTACGATCCTCAGAACGACAGAAAGCTACAAGATATAGATCAAGATCTAGACACTAAAACGTTAGCTAGTAATCTATACGGTTTAATTGAAGGTCTATCGATGCAACCTAAAGCACTGTTCCAGGACCAAAATGGCATTTTTATCATGGAAGACAGGGTTATTGAAACCAGTACTCAGGGTTATGAGCTTGCTAATCACCCCTATCTATACGTAGCTCGTAATCCGGAGAACTACAATGCCATAGGTGTGAATATACGTCATTT
>CAYGOR010000001.1:0-482 GCA_964351635.1 uncultured Candidatus Saccharibacteria bacterium | reverse complement strand
CTCGGGTATGACTCATGAATCAGTTCACCCCGTCAAAAAGATGAAGACGACCCCTTGTTTAGTTTGCTTAAGAGTCAACAGCCTCCGCTTTCCGATATGCTTATATGGTATAAAAATCACGGTTCTTCCCTAGAACAAGCAGATCTAATTAGGGAGTTGCTTGATGGGATTTCTCATGTAGGAAATGTCCAAGAGAATCAAGCTGGAGCAATAACAGCTACGATGAATAATGGCTTTATTACAGTACCTGAAAATTCTACTCTAGAGGCCAATCAGTATTTAACTTATCTACTGCGTAAACAAGTTGCTGCTGCAATATATGTCGAAGCAAAAACTGGACTAGACATATTTAAACTATCTGCATTTAGGCAAGAGTTTGGCAGAGTCCATGCATACGATGTGATTAAGTCATTCGATAAGTCAATATCAGAGGTCACAGTCAACGCACAGCCTGAAAAATTAGTCCCCCCGGTAGATCAAAC